>NZ_MJEH01000033.1 GCF_001742425.1 Bacillus solimangrovi | reverse complement strand
CTTTTTTTATATCACTTGCATAATAGTAATCTAAGTTACGAAAACCTGAGTTACTTTTTCCTTCCCACCCAAAATCATAATGTGAAGATGTTATTGAAATGCCATCATCATCAAAATAATGCCTAACAGCGCCTTTCTTTGATCCCAAAGCTGGTGCCCCTTCTATGTTATAAATCACATATGCACAGCCTTAAAACCATCAGGTAAAATAAATGCCTTATCATAAGCCACTGTATAAGTACTATAAATAAAATATTCTCACAATATAACGTCTTTTCACTTATAGAACCTTCCCCTACTTTGTATAAATGTTGTTTTGAGCATATCATATACTTATTAATAAAATACAAATAAACCAATACAACAAGTAGACACCAAGAGCCAATTCGCCCTTTTACAATTTGTTCAGTTTATTTTACATAAAAAAACCCTGACATATATCAGGGCTAATGATATTAATTATTCGCTTCGTAACTTGGATTCTCTAACATGAATTTACCTATTTCTAATAGGTCACCTTCATTAATCTCACCATCTACAACAATATCAGTATTATAAATTGCAAGCGCTGGCTCTGACGGGTCTTTAAATAAATACCTTGCATCAATACCTAAATCAAGTAAAGAATTTCTCCAGTGTGGTTAACGTCCAACAATTTTTATTGTTATTTTTCCTTTATCACACTCTTCATCAGTTAAATTTCTTTCTATTGAAAAACTTGAATTTGTTGGTTTTGAAGAAATAGATGGAATAAAATTAGTTAAAACAATTGAAGAAACAAAGTAAGTATATAAATGATCAGACTTGTATGAATATTGCTTAAGTATATTAGGATTAACTTGAAAAGATATTTTAAACAGTAATTAGTTTATTGGAGTGAGCTTAAATTCCTTTAAGGTGGGATTATAAGAGGTAAGTTATAAACCCATCAGAGTTCAATTTGGATAGTTTCAAACCATTTTTAAGACTAATTATAATAATAACTACCAATACACATTCAGATAAGAAAGAAGTCGCGAACAACAGTAGTTTGATTTGTATAAAAAAATAAAGGAGTCGGCACAAAATCGGCACGACTCCTTTATTAAGATAACTGATTCTTAACTGAACCTTTTAATACCATAGGATTTCAGCTATTAACCAATTGAACCTTCCATTTCGAACTTGATTAAGCGATTCATCTCTACTGCATATTCCATTGGAAGCTCACGAGTAAATGGTTCAATGAAGCCCATTACGATCATTTCTGTCGCTTCTTCCTCAGAGATACCACGACTCATAAGGTAGAACAGTTGCTCTTCTGATACTTTCGAAACTTTCGCTTCGTGCTCTAATGAAATATTTTCATTTAGAATTTCATTATATGGAATTGTATCAGAAGTTGATTTGTTATCCATGATGAGTGTATCACACTCAATGTTAGAACGTGCACCATCTGCTTTACGTCCGAAGTGAACGATACCACGATATGTTACTTTTCCACCATGTTTTGAAATCGATTTTGATACGATTGTAGATGACGTATTTGGTGCAAGGTGAATCATCTTCGCACCTGCATCTTGGTGTTGACCTTTTCCAGCTAATGCAATTGAAAGTGTCATACCACGTGCACCTTCACCTTTTAAAATGACAGCAGGATATTTCAT
Source organism: Bacillus solimangrovi (assembly GCF_001742425.1). Taxonomy (GTDB): domain Bacteria; phylum Bacillota; class Bacilli; order Bacillales; family Bacillaceae_N; genus Bacillus_AV; species Bacillus_AV solimangrovi. The sequence goes on along the minus strand of NZ_MJEH01000033.1, from coordinate 211,229 downwards.
TGTCAGTTTTGAACCAATATTACCGTCAACCCATTCCATCGTTGCGTTCTCTTCACACACAGTTCGCTTCGTCACGAGGTTAAATACGTTATTCGCCCAGTTTTGGATTGTTGTATAACGGCAGTAAGCATTTTTCTTAACGATAATTTCTACTACTGCGCTGTGCAGTGAATTCGTTGTATAAACAGGTGCAGTACAACCCTCTACATAGTGGACAGAAGAATCTTCATCAGCAATGATTAACGTACGTTCAAATTGTCCCATATTCTCTGAATTAATTCGGAAATATGCTTGTAGTGGTGTGTCTGTTTTTACACCCTTTGGTACATAGATGAATGATCCACCAGACCATACAGCTGAATTCAACGCAGAGAACTTGTTATCAGCCGGTGGTACAACTGTACCGAAATATTGTCTAAATAAATCTTCGTTCTCACGTAGAGCTGAATCAGTATCCTTGAAAATAATTCCCATTTTCTCCAAGTCTTCTTGCATATTATGGTATACAACCTCAGATTCGTACTGTGCTGATACACCTGCAAGATATTTCTGTTCAGCTTCTGGGATACCTAACTTATCAAAAGTACGTTTGATTTCTTCTGGTACCTCATCCCATGAACGCTCAGACTTCTCTGAAGGTTTTACATAATACGTAATTTCATCAAAGTTTAAGTCTGCCATATCTCCGCCCCATTGTGGCATAGGCATGTTATAGAAATGTTCAAGTGACTTCAAACGGAAGTCCAACATCCATTGTGGTTCTTCCTTCATGTTAGAAATCTCTTCAACGATTTCCTTTGTTAAACCACGTTTTGACCGGAAGATGGAAACGTCTTTATCATGGAAGCCATATTTATAATCACCAATTTCAGGCATTTTTTTAGCCATCTATCGTTCCCTCCTTATATATGGTTAACCTCTCATTTTTCGCTGAGTGGTTCTAATTGTTATCTTGTTCTGAAACACCTTTTTCAAGTGCTTTCCAAGCTAATGTTGCACATTTAATACGTGCTGGAAATTTAGAGACTCCTTGTAAAGCCTCAATATCACCTAAATCCAAATCCTCTTCATCATACTCTTTATCCTGCATCATATCAGAGAATACTTTTGAGAGCTTTAATGCTTCTTCCACTTCTAATCCTTTAATAGCTTGAGTCATCATAGATGCTGAAGACATACTGATTGAACAGCCCTCTCCATCATATTTAACGTCAGCAATCTTCCCATCTTCTAGCTTTAAATGAAGTTGAATACGATCACCACAAGTAGGATTATTCATGTCAATTGTCACATTATCATCTTCCAAAGTACCACGATTACGTGGATTCTTATAATGATCCATAATGACTTGACGATATAACTGATCAAGATTCACATTATATGAAGACATCGCCGAAATACTCCTTTGTCTTAATTAATCCATTTACAAGCAGATCGACATCTTGTTCTGTATTGTAAAGATAGAAGCTTGCACGTGCTGTAGCACTAACATTAAGCCATTTCATTAATGGTTGTGCACAATGGTGTCCTGCTCGCACTGCAATCCCTTCTGTATCAAGAACAGTCGCGACATCATGAGGGTGAACATCTGCAATATTGAATGTAACTAGGCCTGCTCTCACTTTCGGTCCATAGATTTCCATACCTTCAACATCAGATAAACGGTTTAATGCGTATTGTGCCAATTTATGTTCATGTTGTTCAATATTATCTAGACCTATTTCTTCAAGAAAATCAATCGCAGCACCTAAACCAATTGCACCAGCAATAATTGGTGTTCCACCTTCAAATTTCCAAGGAAGCTCTTTCCAAGTTGAATCATAGAGGTCAACAAAATCAATCATTTCTCCTCCAAACTCAACAGGCTCCATTTGTTCAAGAAGAGCTTTCTTACCATATAAAACCCCTACACCGGTAGGACCACACATCTTATGTGCAGAAAAAGCGTAAAAATCACAATCAAGATCTTGTACGTCAACTTTCATATGTGGAGTACTTTGTGCCCCATCAACTACCATAATTGCACCGTTCTCATGCGCAATTTTTGTAATTTCTTTGATTGGATTAATCGTACCAAGTACATTTGACACATACATCATTGACACTATTTTCGTCTGTTTAGTAACTGTTTTCCGCACATCATCTAACGAGATTGTCCCGTCTTCTTGAAGTGGAATATATTTCAATGTTGCACCTGTTACTTTCGCTACTTGTTGCCATGGAATGATGTTACTGTGGTGTTCCATTGGTGTAATAACAATTTCATCACCTTCAGATAAGTTTTCCCTTCCATAGCTTGATGCAACAGTATTAATCGCAGTTGTCGTTCCACGCATGAAAATAATTTCTTCGATCTTATCAGCGTTAATAAATTTACGAACCTTTTCACGTGCACCTTCATATCCATCTGTTGCACGTGTTCCTAACGTATGCACACCACGATGAACGTTAGAGTTGTATTCACGATAATATTTATCCATTGCCTCTATAACAGAACGCGGTTTCTGAGAAGTCGCTGCACTGTCTAAGTATACAAGTGGATGTCCATTGACATGTTGATTAAGGATAGGAAATTGTTCGCGAATTAATTTCGCATCCATTATCGAACTTTCCTTTCAATCACATCGACAAGTTGCTTCTTAACTCCTTCGATAGGTAGCTCGTTTACAACTGGAGCAAGGAAACCATGAATAACAAGTCGTTCTGCTTCTTTTTGTGGAATTCCACGGCTCATTAAGTAGTACAATTGCATCGGATCAACACGTCCGACAGATGCAGCATGCCCTGCCGTTACATCATCCTCATCAATAAGTAGAATTGGATTCGCATCTCCACGTGCCTTCTCGCTTAACATCAATACACGAGAAGATTGCTCTGCGTTCGACTTAGAAGCACCATGTTCGATTTTACCGATACCGTTAAAGATAGAAGTTGCTGCGTCTTTAACAACACCATGATTTAAAATATATCCTTCTGAATTCTTACCGAAGTGAGTAATTCGAGTTGTAAAGTTTTGTTTTTGCTCTCCACGACCAACAGTTACTGTCTTCGTATCAGCGAAAGAACCGTCCCCTAATAAGTTTGTCGTATTATCAGAAACAGTATATCCTTCATTCATTTGACCAAGTGCCCATTCAACTCGTGCATCACGACCGACTATACCGCGACGATTCACATAAGTTGTCATGCCGTTAGCAAAATGATCCACCGCTCCGTAGTTAACTTTTGCATTTGCACCTGCAATTACTTCTGAGATTACATTGGCTACTGACTCTTTATCATCGAATGACAAATAATTCTCAATGTATGTAACAGAGCTATTATCTTCTGCTACAACGATAACATGATTAAAGAGAGCAGTTTCCTTCTCTTTCCAGTAGATTGCTTGAATTGGCTGAGTCAGTTCAACATTTTTAGGTACGTAAATAAACGTTCCTGCATTCATCAAGGCAGCATGTAGTGCTGTTAGACGATGTTCATCAACCTTAACCGCATCCGTCATATAATACTTGCGTAACAAGTCACTATGTTCACGTGCTGCTGTATGAATATCGGTAAAAATAACACCTTTTTCAGTTAAATCTTCTGTTAACGATGTATACACATTCACGCCATTTCGTTGTAATAACAAATTTTGTGATTTTGAATCTAAGTCAATTAATTCTTTGATTGACTCAGGTAAACTATCTAAGTTATCTAAAGACTCTTCACCTAGTTCATGGGCAAACTCTGTGAAGTTCCACTTATCAATTTTTGTTTTATCTGCTACTGGAAGTGGAAGGTCTACTACCTTTTCCAGTGCTTGAATACGAATTTCTTGTAACCAATCTGGCTCTTGCAACTGACTTGATAATTGGCTGACGTATTCCTTATCAAATGGGAGTTTTGTTTCAACAGTCATACTATTCCTCCTTACAGCTTACGCTTCCTGTCCAACTGTTTCGTCTTCAATACCTAGTTCTTGTTTAATCCAATCATAACCCTCTGCTTCTAAACGTTCAGCCAATTCAGTACCGCCTGATTTCACAACACGTCCTTGCATCATAACGTGTACCTTATCTGGAGTGATATAGTTAAGTAGACGTTGGTAGTGAGTAATGATCAAACAGCCAAAATCATCTCCACGCATTTCATTAATACCTTTTGATACAACTTTTAGTGCATCAATATCTAATCCAGAATCAATTTCATCAAGAATTGCAATTTTCGGTTCTAGCATCATCAATTGAAGAATTTCATTACGCTTCTTCTCACCACCAGAGAAGCCTTCATTTAAATAACGCTGTGCCATATTCGGATCCATTTCTAAGAAATCCATTGTTTTATCCATTGATTTGATGAATTTCATCAATTGAATTTCTTCGCCTTCTTCACGACGAGCATTAATTGAAGAACGTAAGAAATCTGCGTTTGTTACACCACTGATTTCACTCGGATACTGCATAGCAAGGAAAAGACCTGCGCGTCCACGCTCGTCAACTTCCATCTCAAGTACGTCTTCACCATCTAAAGTAACTGAACCTTTAGTAATTTCGTATTTAGGATGACCCATAATTGCAGAAGCTAACGTTGATTTACCAGTACCGTTAGGACCCATAATTGCATGAATCTCTCCGCCATTGATTTCTAAGTTTACACCTTTAAGAATTTCTTTACCGTCGATCTCAACATGAAGATCTTGAATTTTTAATGTTGATGACATAACATTTACCTCCATTTAATCCTAATTCATGTTTCTATTGTATACCCGTTAAGGAAAAGGTCAATCTTTAATTCTCATTTTATTCTCATTCTAATTTTATAACAAATAAAAGATGATATCAACCAGTTAACACCATATCTATAGTAATAATATAATTTCCTTAGAAAAGGTTGTTTTGATCAGTAACATTACAGCCCTGTACTCTGCTATTTATTTTAGTATTGCTTCATTGTTTGAAACCATTCAATACTTGAACATAATCCTATTATCTACTATAAAATACTTAAGAAGACCAGCAGTTTATCTCTCTACTGGTCTAAAATATTTAAAGCTACTATATTTTCAAAACAATTTGCTAGTAGTTAACTTTGTTAATATTTGCTGACTTTTCTCGTCTTCCTTCTCCTGACAGCTTTGAACGGCTAAGCGACAATCGAACGTCTGACTAAAAACCTTGAGTAACCTAGCCAATTGACTTGTAGCCAACGTATTATCTACTTAAAGGACAGTCATGAGGAGTCATTTCTTTTAATTTTGATTACATCCTTAATCTTAACACGCTAGGTTGGCGCTAACAAATAAAGCTACACAATACGTATAAGGACAATCTCACTATAAACTCCAATGAATAATAGGAGCTTAGATTCTTCTTAAATATCATTCATTATCAACAGGTTACTCTCATTAACTCTACATTTACACATTCTCATAGTAAGTTCAACCAATAAGGGGAATTTAGTAAGTTCATGTAACTACATTTTTACTTAATTTCATTTACAATTGAATGTCTCTAAAAAGTCAGTATCCTTATTTTCTTGAGAATCTATTGCTCTATACCTTATTTCAAGACACATTGATATTGAAAAAAACCCTTCCTAAATGAGAACGGAAGAGTTTTTCATTCTTAATGTTTTACCTGTTGTAACTCTTGAATGGCTTCTTGTACAAGAGTTACACCTTGACTCATTGCAGCACCACCACCAAAAGCTGATGCAACAGCCGTCGTTTCTAATATCTCTTGTTCAGTTGCCCCATTATCAAGACAACCTTTCGTATGATAAATTATGCAATATTCATCTTGAGAATAGATGCTAATGCCTAAGGCAATCATTTGTTTTTCTTTTTCTGAAACTTCGCCACCCTTGAAACAAGCCTCTGTAAAAGCATTAAAATGATGAGCAAACTCAGGTAGTTTCTGTGTAAATACACCTAGACCTGCTTTGTAAGCATGTAAAGCTTCCTCTGTTGAATTTCTTGGTTCAAATTGTTCCATCATTAACCCATCCTTCCCACAAGAGTATACCTCGTTAGTATGAGTTAATTACATTTCGTTATCCTTAGAAAAACATATTACATCTGTTCATTAATTTGTTATTCTAGTAAACAAAATAAAAAGGGTAGCAACATGAATTGCTACCCTACTAACAAACTTATTCCTTCACTGGTACAACTGCACCGTTATATTCTTCGATAATATAGTTTTGAATTTCCTCTGAATGTAATACGTCAACTAGCGCTTTAATTGACTCATTGTTTTCATCACCTGTACGTACTGCAATAATATTCACATATGGTGATTCTTCCCCTTCAAGTGCGATTGCATCTTCCAATGGATTCAAATCAGCATCAATTGCATAATTCGTATTAATTAAGACGATATCACCTTCACCATTGTTATACACTTGTGGAAGGAAACCAGCATCAATATCTGCTTCGAATTCAAAGTTTTTTGGATTTTCAGCAATATCATCAAATGTTGCTGTCGTTTTATCAACATCTTCTTTTAAAGTGATAAGTCCTTGGACTTCTAATAAAGAAAGAACACGACCATGGTCTGCGACAGAATTACTCATAATTACTTTCGCACCATCTGGTAGCTCATCAAGTGATGAATATTTTTGAGAGTAGATCCCAATAGGCTCAATGTGAATCCCACCAGCATTTGTGAAATCATAACCATTTTCTGCGATTTGATCCTCAAGATATGGGATGTGTTGGAAATAGTTCGCGTCGATTTCTTTATCTTCTAGTGCTTTGTTAGGCAAAATGTAATCTTGGAACGGCACAATCTCTAACTCAATACCTTCTTCTTCTAACAACGGCTTTGCTTGTTCAAGAATTTCTGCGTGAGGCACATTAGAAGCTCCCACTACTATTTTTGTTGCTTCAACTTGAGTTGCTTCTCCTTCTTCAGCTGGAGCAGTTTCTCCACCTTGTCCACATGCTGCTAATGCAACAAGAAGTAATGCTGAAAAAACAATCGTAAATAACTTTTTCATTTTGTCTCCCTCTCTTTTCTGTGATGTTTTATATTATCTTCATATAGAAGAATGATACCTATCGTTTATCGGTTTTCATCGTAACTGCATCACCGATAAGTTGAATAATAAATACAATGATTAGAATAACTACAGTTGCTACAAACGTTACATCATTATTGCTTCGTTGAAAGCCTTCTAAAAATGCAAGTGTTCCTAATCCACCTGCTCCAACGACACCCGCCATGGCTGTATAACCTACAAGAGCAATCGCTGTAACTGTGATTCCGGAGATTAATGCAGGCATTGACTCTGGTAACAATACTTTAAAAATAATAGTACTTGTCCTTGCTCCCATAGAACGAGCTGCTTCAATTACACCTTTATCAACTTCTCGAAGGGCTATCTCAACCATTCGTGCATAAAATGGTGCTGCTCCAATAATAAGTGCAGGTAATGCTGCTTTAGCTCCTAAAATTGTACCTACAATTGCCTTTGTAAAAGGAATTAACAATATAATGAGAATAATAAAAGGAATAGAACGAAACACATTAACAAATGCCGCAGTAATCCCATTAAGGATTTTGTTCTCCCATAAGTTCCCTTTCGAAGTTAAAAATAAAAGTAAACCAAGTAATATTCCAAATATAAAAGTAAACAGTACAGACACACTTGTCATATATAACGTCTCAACTGTCGCCTCCCAAACCTTGTCCCATTTCACATTTTCAAACATTTTCGATTACCTCCACATCAACGTTAATTTCTTCAATGAAGGCCAGCGCATTATTCACTTCTTCATGTGGTCCATCAAGATGAACAACTAAAGTGCCATATGCACCTGTTTTCGTTTGAGAAATCTTCCCCTGTAAAATGTTCACATTCAGATTGAATGTACGAATCAATTGAGTAATAAGAGGTTGTTCTGCTTTATCACCAACAAATGTAAGTTGAATCACTTTACCATTTGGATATTTCTCAATAAGATGATCAATTGTTTCATGGCTGTCAGTAGGTTCTGTTACTTGCTTAACAAAACGTTTTGTTATTTCCTCTTTCGGCTTACGAAAGACGTCTAGTACTGGACCTTGCTCAACGACTTTACCATTTTCCATCACAGCAACTCTGTGACATATTTTACGTATAACATGCATTTCATGTGTGATAAGCACAATTGTCAAACCTAGTTGTTCATTAATTTCAACAAGAAGGTCAAGAATGGAATCGGTCGTTTGCGGGTCAAGTGCTGAAGTTGCTTCATCACATAGCAACACTTTTGGACGGTTAGCCAATGCCCTCGCTATACCGACACGCTGTTTCTGTCCACCACTTAACTGTGATGGATATGAATCTTCACGACCTTCTAAACCAACTAAGCGAATAAGCTCATCAACCCGCTTCTTTCTCTCTTCCTTTCCAACTCCTGCTATTTCAAGAGGAAAAGCAATATTGTCTCGAACTGTTCTCGACCAAAGAAGATTAAAGTGTTGAAAGACCATACTTATTTCTTGTCTTGCCTCACGTAACTGTTTTCCTTGAAGATTCGAAATGTTATGACCATCTATGATAATATCTCCACCACTAGGTGTTTCCAATTTATTCAGCATTCGAATCAGTGTTGATTTACCAGCACCACTATAACCAATAATTCCAAATATTTCGCTTTTTTCTACGGTAAGATCGACTTTTTCAACAGCAGTGACATTACCACTTCTCGTTGAAAATACTTTCTTAATATTTCTCAATTCAATCATATAAGACCACCTCTTTCACACTTATGCTACATATCACTAAGTTGACTGTTTCATTTACTTTCATTATTCCATTGTCTATAATGATAGACTTCCTCTATAAGGACTGGTCCATTACACAAAACAAAATAAAAAACCTTTCTGCGCACAAATGAGCAGAAAGGTTAATATATTTCGATTTCCTTTCTCTCATCTCTCAAAGCAACATTGCTTTGCAGGAATTGGCACCATTTCAAACATGATCTGTTTGATGGTTGCCGGGCTTCACAGGGCACAGTCCCTCCACCTCTCTTGATAAGAGTCATAGACAACTATTAAATTTAAGTAAATTAATTATGTTGAAAATATTAGCACGGTATTCTAAAGGTGTCAACAAATAAAATTTACCATTCTTATTATGTTATACTTCCGCTTTGTCAACTTTTAATGCTGTTCCAGTTGCTTTTTCAATAGCTTGATCTAGATCATTAATTAAATCCTCTATATGTTCAATGCCTACAGACAAACGAATTAAATCTTCTGACACACCTGATTTTTTTAGATCCTCAGCGTTCAATTGTCGATGCGTCGTACTTGCTGGATGTATAATTAAACTCTTTGCATCACCTACATTTGCAACATGGGACCATAGCTGAAGATTGTTAATTAGGGCAGAACCCGCTTCTCTTCCTCCCTTAATACCGAATACAATAACCGAACCTGCCCCCTTAGACAAATACTTCTTCGTTAACTCATACGCTGGATGATTTTCTAGTTCAGGATAAAGTACCCATTCAACTGCAGGATGCTCTTCCAAGTACTTTACGATTTCACGTGTATTTGCTACATGCTCTTTCATTCGTACGTGTAAGGTCTCTAACCCAAGACTCAGCTGATGAGCATTAAATGGACTAAGAGCAGCACCCGTATCCCTTAATAATTGAACACGGGCTTTAATAATATATGCCACTGGTCCTAACGCATCTGAATACACAAGATTATGGTAGCTTGGATCAGGTTCTGTAAAGCCTGGAAATTTATCAGAACTCCAATCAAAATTACCTGCATCGACAACGATTCCTCCTAGAGCAGTTCCATTTCCTCCGATCCATTTAGTAGCTGAATGGACAACGATGTCTGCCCCATATTCAATCGGTCGTAATAAATATGGTGTAGCAAATGTATTATCTACGATTAACGGAACACCTTCTCCATGAGCAACTTTGGCGACTTCTTCGATATCAAGAACATGTAAGCTTGGATTACCGATTGTTTCTGCAAATACAGCCTTAGTTTTCGGTGTTATTGCCTTTCTAAAATTCTCAACATCAGTAGGGTCAACAAAGTGAACTTTAATTCCAAACTTAGGTAAAGTTTGAGCAAATAAATTATACGTACCTCCATACAATGTCGATGCACTAACGATTTCGTCCCCTGCTTCCGCAAGATTAAGAATTGCATTTGTGATTGCTGCTGAACCACTTGCAAAAGCTAATGCTCCAACCCCACCTTCTAACAGAGCGACTCTATCTTCAAATGCACTAACTGTTGGATTTGTAATACGAGTGTAGATATTCCCTTGTTCTTTTAAAGCAAATAAATCAGCTGCATGTTCAGTACTTTGAAAATGATAAGCATTTGTTGGATATATCGGCAGTGCTTGTGCACCCGTCTGATCATCTCGTCGTAGTCCACCATGAATCCCCAACGTCTCCAAACGATAATGTTTCTCTGTCATTTTAACTCGCTCCTTTATAATTTTAGTTTGTAATGATGAATTACATACAGAAACATGATTCTATAGATCGAAAATCCCATTAATTCAACTTCCATTTTCAGTATAAAAATCTTCTAACCAAGTCACGAAAAGGTGCTAATTTTCACCTAAAGCCACTTATATGTTCTAATCGTTAAAATTTATCACCTCAATGGATAGCACAGTAAAAAACCTCATCTTAAATTAGATGAGGACCGAACAAACGATAATATCACTCTCCTCATCTTTCAGAGTCTACACTCTGCAGGAATTAGCACCGTCATTTTCTTTTTTATTAGAAAATTGGTTGCCGGGCTTCAAAGGGCCAGTCCCTCCACCTCTCTTGATAAGATCGATTAAATTATCTTAATTGGTACATATGCTATCACCTATAAAATCAAAAGTCAACTTTATATTCTAAATTTTCTGTCTAATTAATCAAGAATTAATTTCCTTAGTCAATAATATATTTTCTTTTATCAATTAACTTACTTAAAACACGATAGAAATCCAATATGTCTATATTTATTTTTTTAAACTAACACTAAACTACATCACTTTCTATTTCTAGCGCACAGAATACAATAGCTTCAAATCGTAAAATCATCCGATAATTTCCCTCTACATGAATTCTCCCTTGTTTTATAAGGCTGAGCAATGGCGTATCACCGCTTAGGAATTCTAAAACTACCTCTTCATCACCTTTGATCGTTAAATCAATATAATCAGCGCTCTCTATTCTTCTACACAAATTCCCTTTCAAATTATAAAGGTAATTACTCTCGTCAATTACTAGACAGATATTCATTGGCTCCTTAAAAAATAATGAACTTATATAATTCGTTTGTAACAAACGTTGTTGAAGTTCGTTTATTGCAATGTCAATTACCATAGACACACAACCCCTTTGAGAGATAATCGTTATGTGAATCTTTCGATATAATTGAAGACATTCCTTGATAAACTGTTCGACATATAATTTATCGTTAGACAAATTACTGATATTTCCTGAGAAATACGTCGATGACGTATTACCCACCTTTTCTATTTGTTATCAACTATTACTTTTTAAACATATGACAAAATCAATGATACGCATTAAAAAAGTGGAGGAAAATGTCCTCCACTAACAAATATATTTCATTTTATCACTTGTCAAATAACGCTAAGCCTCTCACTTCAAACGTAGAAAAGTCAACGCAGTTAAAGTGGGAGAGTCAGCGTTAGTAATTACATGATTGGTTCAACTAATCATCAGTGGCGGATGTAGGAAAACCTCCACTGATGGAAATTTCACTTTATGCCGCTTTTTCTTCATTTTCATTTTTCTCTATTTCGTTCTCGTAAGAACTATCGTTAATTTCCTCTTCATCTCTATTTTCAATTGAACTTGAATCTAAACCTTCATCAATTGGTTGTACCTGAATATCTATTTTCTCAGGTGATGTTTGTGTTGTTTTATTTACAGATTCTTCAGAAGAATCTGCTTGCCCAATTGATTCAACTGCTGCAGGAACTTCTTCAGTAGACTCTTGTTCCTCTTCTTGAGGAGTAGTTTTAATTTCAAGTGTTTTAACAGGGTATAATTTGTCATTCAACTGTTCTACAGAAAGGGTCTTTACCTCTTCAATAGTCATAGGTACATTTTCTTTCGCTTGAAGATACATTAAATATTTCCCTGTAGAAAGCCCATTTTCACGTGCCTGTTCTCGTTGTTTACGATTTCCATTCATTGTCGTGATTGCTATTCCCGCTGTGGATACACTTTGTTCTTGCCAACTCCCCACAACCTCTTCAATAGGTTTTTCCATTGATCCACTATCATCAATTAAGATTGTAGTTACTAACATATCTTTACTGTTATCTAAATACCCCGAGGTTTTTGAAACTGTTAAAAAAGTACTGAGAAGTTGCTGAAGCGTCATATCATCAAATGAACCTATTTTTGTTAAGATTTTATTCCCATCCTCATTTAACGCTTTTAACTCAATAACTTCTAACTGTTGATTAATTCCAGCTTCGACGCTTGGATTAATATCAAGTCCAATGAAGGCAGCTACAGCATTTTCACCGGTTGATAACGGAAATGAGCTTAATAGGATAATTAAGAAAATAGCTGCTGCGGCTGTAGCTGATACGACTGGAATACTCTTTGAATAAATAGGGAATGCATATGATTCAGGAACGACAACTTCGTCGCCAATTGTTACATGTGGATATTTTTTCAATGATACTTTTTTAAATTCTCCATCTTTCGTAAGCACAACAGCTTTGCGATTATTTAAATCCATTACAATACCGCGCTTCATCATTCTCCTCCTTTCTGTGGTTCAATATAAGATTGTAGTGCTTCAAATCCTCCAATATGGATTAATGAAACGGCTATTATATACTTTCGATTCCTCTCTATCGTTTTGCGACTGCAAGAAACTTTTTTCTCCAAATGTCTTATTGGTAATCTCTTCTTAGTCATCAAATATTCTACAAACTCAGGATCTTCTGCTATTAATTTTGCTATCTGTTTTGCATTTTCACGGGCATCCCAATGTTTTGGACATTGTTTGCTTAACGTATCAAATGATATTTTAAACGTAGCAAGTAGATCTCTGTACTCCATAATCTGTTCAAGACGCTCTTCTTGCTGTTTCTTCAATTCATAGTTTTCAATTGATGTCCGCTGCTCAATGTAACTTTCTTCATACTGAACATCTTTGTCATTCTCTTCATAATCCCAAGCATAATGTTGCCTATGGCGCTGTTCTTTGCGAATGTAGTCAATAACTCGCCTTCTAATAACCATATTGGCGAATGTTAAAAATTTACTACCTTGGTTTGCTTGATATTGATCAATTGCTTCATTGAAGGCCAATAGACCAACACTGTATTCGTCCATAGATTCTGATATATATCTTTGACACACTTTAGAAATCACTTTTTTTATAAACGGTTGATACTTTTCCAATAAGTCGTTTCGAATTTCATCATTACCTTTTTGAGCTTCGAATACGAGCTCTTCTACATTTATATTTGAGTCATTTTTCTTTGGTATCCATGAAATAAATAAAAATGGGAACATTGTTTACCACCTCTTTTCGTACACCTATTACTTCTAAATCAAATTCACTAATCGTTATTTTCAATTTCAATAACTACAAAAATAGATTAGAAAAAAGTGTAGACTATTGCAATATACACAGTTATAACACAACTAATCCACTTTTACGAAAAAGTATAGAAGAATGTCTAGAAACCTTAATATTTTAGGTTTTATCTGTATTATAAGGCGTTATTTTACAATTCAATATTCCTCTCTATATTTATACTGAACCTTTTATTGTTGTTTGAAGTATCGAAATAGATAATCAACCGATTGGAATGCATATATTCGATCTTTTACTGACTTTTCATCATAAACAATTAAACAGGGTACACTTTCAACCTCCCATTTTTTCGCATAATCTGGTATATAATTCAGGTCAATTTTGTTAATTTCTAATGATGGAATCGCCTCTTCTACGATCGTAAGCATCTTACTGGCAAGCTGACATGTACCACACATTGGCGTATATAAATAAAAATAGGTTAACCCCTCTTCATCCACGATTCGTTCAAATTCTCTCTGTTTTACTGGTATCATATTTAATCCTCATTTCAACAAAAATTCAGGATTTACATCAAAATTAGCCCCTGTTAAGACCGTTGCTAAATGATTTACTGGTGATGTAGCTACTTCTCGATAAGCTCGGTCAATGTAAATATGTTCAGCTTCTGGTAATTCACGTTTGAATTGATTTCGCAGCTTATCCCCAGCCGAATCTGCATCAGCTAAAATATATACATCCTTTTCCTCTAGTATATATAGTTCAATTAATTCATCAATTTTTGTAAGACTTACTGTTCCGTTCGTGCAAATAATAGTAACAGGTTCATTAATAATAGGTTGTATCTTCTTTTTATCTGTACGTCCTTCAACTATAATTACTTTCTCTACCATAGCCATCACCTTCACCCTTAATCAAGTATGTTCAGCTTATGTACACTCCCACTTCAAGACTAAGAATACACGGTGAAGTTCGCGTGGAAGGCAACTTTAATACAATTCTTTACAGATAAATACTAAGGACTTGAAATATGAACTTTGTATGAAGCTTATCCTTATCTTTTGTAATTGTGGCTTTACATTATGCTTACATAAAAAGATTATATAAGCAAGAAACATGACCATATAGAATAAAATCACTAGCCATATAGAAAAGGCAACGGAATTAACACCGCTGCCTTTTCTATATGGCTAATAATTAATCTTCCTCAACCATTGTTTGATATTGTTCAGCAGTCATTAACTCTTCTACTTGACTCATATCAGATGGCTCAACAACAATGATCCATGCTTTTTCATATGGTGATTCATTCACAAATTCTGGACTATCATCAAGGTCTTCATTGACTTCAACAATTTTCCCACTAATTGGAGCATATAGTTCAGATACAGTTTTAACAGATTCAACACTACCAAATGGTTCATCTGCTTGAATTTCATCACCAACTTCTGGAACTTCAACAAAAACGATGTCTCCTAATTCAGATTGAGCAAAATCTGTAATTCCAATACGTACTTTGTCGCCTTCAACTTTAACCCACTCATGTTCTTCAGAATAACGTAATTCTTTAGGTAAATTCATGTCTAATTCCTCCACATCAAATTTTTCACTAATGGACAAGCAATGTATGTACTTGTCTATTCACTTAAGAGTATATTCGATAGCAAACAGTTAGAGCAAATACTTTATTTATTCCAAACCTCTACAAATTGCTCTTCTTTAAAACCAACCGTTACCTTCTCTCCATCAGTTACAATTGGTCGTTTTAATAACATACCATCAGATGCTAACAAATCCAATAACTCGTCTGGTTCAGCCGTTTTCACTTTGTCTTTCAAATCAAGCTCTCGATATTTCTTTCCACTTGTATTGAAAAATTTCTTTAACTCTAGACCACTCGACTTATACAAGTCCTCAATTTGATCACGAGATGGTGGAGATTCTACAATATGTACTTCTTTATATTCTACGCCGTGCTCATCAAACCATTTCTTAGCCTTACGACAAGTACCACACTTCGGATACCAGTAAAATGTCAATCCCATATCCTACCTCCATCATACTTACTCAATTCTCCCTCACTTCAACTGTTGTAAGTATTCCTACTTCAAAGATTTCAGACTTCAATAATAATGAAACAGGAGTGAACAACCAGTCTCTAATACACCCAACTAACTATGTATGGGTAATAAGTGTATTAAGCGATAGATATTTCACCTTATTCTATCACACAAGCGATGAACTATTCTAAGCTGTTAACTTTTATCCTAACATGTAATAAAGAGGACTCCAAAAGTGGAGTCCTCCTCAACTTAGCTATTATACAATGTATTTCTCAGCTTCACTTAACTTAAGAGCAGCCTTACGTTTCTTCTCAATTACATTTTTAGGAACAGAACGAGTTAACTTACGTAACGCTGATAATGTCATACGTAAAGTATCACCAGATTCTACTGCTGTAATTGTTTCTTTCGCATCTGCTTCTACCTTTGCAAATGCTTCTTGGCAATAAATCTCAGTATATAAGATTTTCTGTGCAGCTTTCTCAGCACCATCTTTTTGAATTGCTTTTTCAGTACGAAGAACCGCTGATTCCATTGCATAAATCTCACCAACGATGTCAGCAAGGTTCACTAATATTTCTTGTTCATTTTTCAAGTTTGTACCTAGCTTTTGTGCCGCAAGTCCTGCTGCTAGAAGACCGATCTTCTTAGCATTACGAACTAAATATTTTTCTTGTGCTAAAGGCTCATCACTGATATCCTCTGGCATCATCATCATTAACTCTTCTTGTAACGCTTGTGCTTTTTGAAGAAGTGGTAATTCACCCTTCATCGCTTTCTTCACTAATGTACCTGGAACGATCATGCGGTTAATTTCATTCGTTCCTTCAAAAATACGGTTAATACGAGAATCACGATAGATTCTTTCAATTTCATACTCAGACATAAATCCATAACCGCCATGAATTTGAACGCCTTCATCAACGATATAATCTAATACTTCTGAACCCAATACTTTATTTAATGAGCACTCGATTGCATATTCAGCAATTGAATCTGCAATAGCTTTACCGTCTTTAACTTCTTCGTCAGACAGCCCACCCATTCTATCTTCAAATAAACCAACTGTACGATATACTGAGCTCTCCATTGCATATAACTTTGCACTCATATTAGCAAGTTTTTCTTGAATAAGAGGGAATTTCGCAATTGGTTGCTTAAATTGTTTACGCTCATTTGCATATTTTGCAGATAGTTCAATTGCACGCTTCGAAGCACCAATTCCTCCAACTGCAAGCTTATAACGCCCTACATTTAAGATGTTGAATGCAATCACGTGACCTTTACCTGCTTCACCAAGTAGATTTTCTTTAGGAACTTTAACATCTTCTAAAATTAATGTACGAGTTGAAGAACTCTTAATACCCATCTTCTTCTCTTCTGGACCTGTCGAAACACCTGGATAATCTCTCTCAACAATAAATGCTGTAAATTGCTCTCCATCAATTTTCGCATAAACAATGAAAACATCCGCAAATGCTGAGTTCGTAATCCATTGCTTCTCACCATTTAACACATAATGAGTGCCTTCTTCATTTAATACAGCTGTAGTTTTTGCACCTAAAGCATCAGAACCTGAACCTGGCTCAGTTAATGCATAAGCTGCAAGCTTCTCTCCTGTAGCAAGTAATGGTAAATATTTTTTCTTTTGCTCTTCATTACCAAAGAACACAATTGGTAATGAACCGATTCCAACATGTGCGCCATGTGTAACTGAGAATCCACCAGCTCTTGCAAACTTTTCTGTGATAAGAGCTGAACTTATTTTATCAAGTCCAATTCCACCGTACTCTTCTGGTACATCTGCACCTAGTAAGCCAAGTTCTCCAGCCTTTTTCAATAGTTTAACCGAACGGTCAAATTCATGGTTTTCAAGAAACTCAACTTCAGGTACAACTTCATTTAATACAAAATCTTCAGTAGTTTTTGCGATCATTTGATGTTCGTCAGTATAATCTTCAGGTGTAAACACACTCTCTGCAGGTATTTCATCAACTATAAACTGTGCGCCTTTAAACAATTGTTCTGCTGTTTTGCTCATCATATTCTCTCCCTAATATTATAATTTTTTTATAAATAAGCGATTAGATTAATTCAAAGACTCCAGCGGCACCCATTCCGCCACCAATACACATTGTAACGACTCCGAACTGTTCGTTTCTTCTCTTCATTTCATGCATTAAAGATAGTGTTAGCTTTGCACCTGTACAACCGAGTGGATGGCCAAGAGCAATTGCTCCACCGTTAACATTCACCTTATCCTCATCTAAGCCAAGTTCACGAATGACTTGTATAGATTGTGATGCAAAGGCTTCGTTCAATTCGAATAAGCCAACATCACCTACACCTAACCCTGCTAATTCAAGTGCTTTCGGAATAGCGACTATAGGTCCTACACCCATGATTTCAGGAGGAACGCCACCTACTGCAAACGAACGGAACTTTGCAATCGGTGTTAAACCTTCTGCTTCAGCCTTTTCACGATCCATTACAAGAACGCTTGCTGCACCATCACTCATTTGTGATGCATTACCAGCTGTTACAGAACCACGTACATTAAATGCAGGTCTTAATTTACTAAGAGTTTCGATTGTTGTACCTTCACGAACACCCTCATCTTGACTAAACATCACTTTCTTTTCTTGAAGCTTATTCGCACTATCAACTGTCTTTAATGTCACTTCAACTGGGACAATTTCATCTGCAAATTTGCCATCACGAATTGCGGCAGCTGCACGTTGATGACTTCTTACAGCAAACGCATCTTGTTCCTCACGTGAAATACCATACTTTTGTGCAACCTCTTCAGCTGTGTGTCCCATGCCCATATAATATTCAGGTGCATTTTCGACAAGGTCTGCATTCGGTCGAATAACATGACCACCCATCGGAATTAAACTCATCGTTTCTGCTCCACCTGCAAGAATCGTGCTTGAGTGACCTAACATGATACGTTCTGCTGCATAAGCAATTGATTGCAGCCCTGATGAACAATAACGATTAATCGTAATCGCAGGTGTTTCATATGATAAACCTGCTAACGCACCGATATTTCTTGCCATATTCATTCCTTGCTCTGCTTCTGGCATCGCACAACCAAAAATGACATCATCAATTTTTCCATCGTAATTGTTTGCTCTTTTTAACGTTTCCTTAACTGTTAATGCCCCTAAGTCATCTGGACGGACATTTGCTAATGTACCTCTCTTTGCTTTGCCGACAGGTGTTCTTGCCCCGGCAACGATCACTGCTTCTTTCACAACACGTTCCCCCTTTAATTACGTAGTGGTTTTCCTTTTACAAGCATATGTTGCATACGTTGCTGAGTCTTCGGTTCACCAACTAGACTTACAAATGCTTCACGTTCAAGATCTAGAAGATATTGTTCATCGACCATTGTGCCACCTGGTACTCTTCCACCTGCAAGTACAAACGCTAATTTTTGAGCAATCTTCAAATCATGCTCAGAAATATAACCTGATTTCATCATTGCTTGAGCGCCAAGTAACATCGTTGCATACCCTGACTCCCCGACAACTGGAATTTTCTTACGTTTAGGTGCTACATAACCTTGATTATGGAGGCTTAACACTTTTTGCTTAGCATCATGGATTAAATGGTCGCCATTGATACTTATACCATCCTTAACACCTAAGAAACCGATCTGTTCCGCTTCATGACCTGAAGTTGATACCTTCGCCGTTGCGATTGTTTCAAACACATGATTTGTAACCTTTTGCAAATCAAAGTTTGGTCCTTGTGGCATCGCTTCTAATTGACGCATGTATAATTCTTTATTTCCGCCACCACCAGGGATAACACCGACACCTACTTCTACAAGTCCCATGTAAGTTTCTGAAGAGGCTTGAATCGCATCAGCAGGGAGACATATTTCTGTACCTCCTCCTAATGTCATTCCAAATGGAGCAGCTACAACAGGCTTATCACTATATTTGATTCGCATCATTGCTTCTTGGAATTTTCGAATAACAAACTCAATTTCAAAGAAGTTATCATCTTGTGCTTCCATTAATATCATCGCTAAGTTTGCACCAACACAGAAGTTTTTCGCTTGATTTCCAATAACGAGACCTTTATAGTTCTGTTCAACCTCGTCTATAGAATCAAAAATCATCTGTGTAATGTCAGCACCAATTGCATTATTACGTGAATGGAATTCTAGACCTGCAACTCCGTCACCTAAATCAATTAAGCTTGCACCTGAGTTCTTTTTAATGACATTGTTTTGTTCCTTTAATAAGTTCAAACGGATCACTTTTTCATTGTCATTCAGGAGCTTGTACTCGCCATCATGATAAAATGAAACGCTTCCATTTTCTTTTTTATAGAAATTAGTAATCTCTTTTTCTAACATTTCTTCAACCCAACTAGGAACGTCTGAACCTTGCTCCTTCATAAGTTGAACTGATTTTTCAACACCAATTGCATCCCATAATTCAAACGGACCCATTTCCCATCCAAATCCCCACTTCATCGCACGGTCGATTGCAACGATATCATCAGCAATCTCCTTATGAAGTTGAGCCGAATATAGTAACACTGGTTTCAATATGCTCCATACAAATTCACCGGCACGGTCATTTGCATATACTAGAGATTTTATTTTACGTCCTAATCCCTTTTGCTGCTTACTCATTTCAATTGACGGCGCTTTCAACTTTTTACGCGTTTCATATTCTAATGTTTCAGGATTAAGTTCTAAAATTTCTTTGCCTTTTTCAGTTTTTTGCTTTTTATAAAAACCTT
This sequence comes from Bacillus solimangrovi, assembly GCF_001742425.1. Lineage (GTDB taxonomy): Bacteria > Bacillota > Bacilli > Bacillales > Bacillaceae_N > Bacillus_AV > Bacillus_AV solimangrovi. The sequence continues at coordinate 190,852 of NZ_MJEH01000033.1, read as the reverse complement.
GTCCGGACTTACTACCTAACCAACCTTTTTCAAGCATCTTTTTCATGAAGTCAGGTGTGTCAAAGACTGCTTTCTCTTCTCCCTCAACATTGTCAAACACATTTCTTGCAACGTGAGAAAACGTATCTAATCCAACGACATCTAATGTACGGAAAGTTGCACTCTTTGGTCTTCCAAGCAATGGGCCCGTTACTGAATCAACCTCACCGACACTATAGCCACCTTTTTGCATTTCTTGAACAGTCACCATCAACCCGTAAGTACCAATACGGTTTGCGATAAAGTTTGGTGTATCCTTCGCTTCAACTACACCTTTTCCAAGAACATCTTCTCCAAACTTCTTCATGAAGTTAAACATATCTGGATCTGTGTTCTTTGTAGGAATCACTTCTAACAACTTCAAATAACGTGGCGGATTGAAGAAATGTGTACCTAAGAAATGTTTTTGGAAATCTTCTGAACGCCCTTCTGCCATTGCTTCAATTGAGATTCCTGAAGTGTTCGAGCTGACAATACTTCCTGGCTTCCTTACTTCCTCAACACGTGAGAATACTTTTTTCTTAATATCTAAGTTCTCAACAACAACTTCTATGATCCAGTCGACTTCAGCCAATTTATCAAAATCATCATCCATATTACCAACTTGTATATAATCTGCATTCTCTTTCAATGTTAAGGGAGCAGGCTTTTGTTTAAACAACTGTTTCTTAGCATTCATCGCAAACCGATTTCGAACCTGCTTATCATCTAATGTTAACCCTTTTGCTTTTTCTTCCTCTGTTAGTTCTTTTGGAACGATATCAAGCATAATCGTAGGTATTCCGATGTTAGCTAAATGTGCAGCAATACCTGAGCCCATGACGCCAGAGCCTAATACAGCTGCTTTTTTAATCTTCCAACTCATTTCCAATTTCCCCCTATCCTCTTTTGAATGAATGCTCATTCATTTTTCACCCAAAAAAAATAACTCAACTTTCTTCTATTCCTACTATATGATATTTTAGAAAATTTAGCAATATCTAAATAGTCCATTTTCTGTTTTTTTACAATTTTTACTGAGTCGAATTATACTATGTTAACTAGTGTTACGTTCGATACTTTTAGAATATAAAAACCTAGCACATTTTAGTGGGAGAGGATCATCATTTCCTTTAAAGTGAGCACCAGTCTTTTCTTCAATTGTGTAACTTGCTATAAAAAAGATTACCTTCAACAATCATTTCGATCTTAATAAAAATTAACGAAGAAGCTATTTGTTAAATGTACCTTTTAAAACGAATACTACGTTTGCAGGCCTTTCAGCTAAACGACGCATAAAATATCCATACCAATCATTTCCATATGGAACATAAACTCGCATCTTGTAACCTTCCTTAACTAACTCTTCTTGCCTCTCAACACGAATACCATATAGCATTTGAAATTCGAATTGTTCATTTGATATATTATGTTCTTTTACTAGTTGCTTTGTATACTCAATAATTTGGTCATCATGCGTCGCTACTGCCGTATAATTTCCATTTAATAAATGCATCTTAATTATTTTTTTGAAATTACCATCCACATCTTTTTTCACTGGGAATGCAACATTAGGAGATTCTTTATAAGCACCTTTTACGAGACGTAAATTAGGTTTGTGATCGTTAAGATTATCGATATCACCTTCTGTTCTATACAGATAAGCTTGAATAACTGTTCCAATGTTTCCATATTGCTCTTTTAATTGCTTAAAAATCGTTAATGTCTGTTCAAGCCGACTATAATCTTCCATGTCTATTGTAATGAAAACACCTCTATAATTTGCTACTTCCATTATTCGACGCATATTTGCCATTACTAACTCATTTGAAATATCGAGCCCCATGGAAGTAAGCTTTAATGATACTTGAGAATGAAGACCTTCATCAGCAATTGCATGGATTGATCGAATCGTTTCTTCGGTACGATCTTTCGCTTCATTCTCGTTATCAACAAACTCACCAAGATAATCGATTGTTACATCCATACCTTTTTGGTTTAGCTCTTTTATTACTTCTACAGTCTTATCAATCGTTTCCCCAGATACAAAACGGGATGCACCAAAACGCAAACCATATTTTTTCGCTAAACTTGTAAACATTTTATTTTGAGACATGAAAAGAAAAAAATCCCGCATTAATTGTTTCATGTTTCACCACCTCAAATGGAAACGCATTCATTTATGAAGAAATAAAAAGGTGTGTAAGCTTAGTCATCAATGATCTGACTACCAATGCCCCTGTATAAAGATAATTCTTATAAAAAGCATAACCTAGCTCCACTTTTATTATCTTTATTACCTTTTTTATTTTTTGATTTTTCTAACATAGATACTTCTTATCGTTTCGTGAATAGAAACATACTATCTTTCACAAATTAGCATTGATTAAAGAAAATGAACTTACAAGGAGGATACCCTTATGCAACAACAAACGAGTGGACAAAATATGATGCAGCAACCACCAACAATGGTTTCAACAAAAGACCAACTATACTTATCAGACATGCTTGCTTGGAACCTACTTGCAATGAAGAAAGCTCATTTCATGGCAGAGCAATGTCAAGATCAAGAAATCAAAAATACGCTAGACCAAGCTGGACAAATGCATCAACGACACTATCAGAAGATCCTTAGTCATCTACAAAGTCAACCAACACAAAATATGCAATAGTACAAACCCTTCTATTAATTACAACTAACTAAAGGAGGCTTATCAAATGCCTAATCAAAACAAGGTACAGAACCCAGAAACAAACATACCTAAGACACCTGCTATGAATGAACGAGATTTCACAAATGATATACTCTCTACAGAAAAGTATATGACAGATTCATATTGTACGTACCTCAATGAAGCCAGCAACCAACAAATATACGATGATATGATATCAATTTTTAAAGAAACTCAAGATTGTCAGAGAAATATATACAATCTCATGTTTAAGAAGGGATGGTACGGTCTAGAAGCTGCAGATCCCCAGAAAATTCAGCAAGCATATCAGCAATTCCAAGGATATACGGACCAATTTCCTTATAATAACCAAATGCTCCAATAAACTTCACAAGCCATTGTTGCAAACATGCATCAATGGCTTGTTGAATCTTTTATTTGTTTTACTTGTTGTCGATATGTTTCATTTCTAATCTTAATATCTTTAATAATTTCATGCATCTGTTGCTTACTGTCTGGATATTGTTGATTCCAATGCTTCGCAAGTGCTGGCATTGATTTAGCGATATGGTTGTATAAAACCCACATTTGAACTTTTGCCTTTAATTCTTCATTCGTATCACCCGTTAATAACTCCGTATACTTCTCAATTAGCGCTTCAAACTGCTCCTCAAGAGATTGTTCCATATTCACCCTCCTTTACTTATTACTAAATCGACAAATCAACAATCCTCTTCTATCGCTAAAATTAATCGTTTTAGCTTTTCAATCGATGAATCTAAATTTAGTGAATAATAGTGCTTTGTCCCGTTTTTTTCACTGGTAACTAACCCAGTATCTCTTAAAATTTTAAGATGGTGTGATACAGCTGGGCGGGAGAGTGTTACTTGTTCGACAATTTCATTGACAGTTAAACGTTCTTGTTCCGCAAGCATTAATACAATATCTTGTCGATACGGGTCACTTAACGTTTGAAATAATGGTATACAATCCCGAAATATTTTTATTGCTTCGTCTCCCATATACACTTCTCCTTTTCTATTTTTTCAAATCATAAAACTTTCATCAAAGAGTAGTATGTTTAACAACACTGATAATAGTTTGACTAAACAGGCACTAAAATACCGAACAATCACACACAAAGGCCTAACCAATGCATCACTCTCTTCATTGAATTAAGCTTCAATTCATTTTGAAGTGAATATCCTAGCATGAATTGAGGTATAAAAAAATAACTTTCTCTTATTATATACAAAGTTATTAACAGTACAAAAGTCAAACGAATAATGCAGAGAAGTTAAAAAACCCATCGCCAATACACGATAGGTCAATTTCTATTGTCTATCTTTCAACGCGCGTTCAACATCACGTTTCATTGCCTTCTTCTTTAAATCTTCTCGCTTATCATATTTCTTTTTCCCTTTTCCAAGGCCAATTAACATCTTAGCAACGCCATTTTTTATATAAACCTTCAATGGTACAAGAGCATACCCTTTTTCCCTTGTCAGACCTATTAATTTTGCAATTTCTTTTTTATGCAACAATAACTTCCTTGTTCGCAAAGGTTCGTGATTATAACGGTTTCCTTGTTCATAAGGACTTATGTGCATATTATGAACAAATACTTCTCCTCCCTCAACCCTTGCATATGAATCTTTCATATTCACACGACCAGCTCGGATTGACTTAATTTCTGTCCCCTGTAGCACAAGACCAGCTTCATATGTATCTTCAATCGTATAATCATGACGAGCTTTTTTATTTTGAGCAATCGCTTTCCCTAGTCCCTTTGGCATGATTGACACGTACCCCCTCTTCAGTTTTACTTACGTGAAGTAGACGCCAGAGATATCTCTAGCGTCACTTTTTCCGTTTCTTTTTCTTCTTTTTTGCTACCTCTTCATAAAACGGCTTTTTCTTCTTCTTTTTCTTATTATTATTTGTTTTGTTAGGAGATTTTTTTGCAGAATCTCCATTTTGTTCTTTTTTCTTTCTCCTTGGCCCTTGAATTACTTTAGGACGTTCTTTTCTCCTTGATGGTCTATTGCCCTTCATACCAACAATTTCAAAATCAACAGAACGCTCTTCTTTGTTCGCATCTATGACACGCACGACAATTTCATCACCAATTCGAAATACAGTGCCTGTCCTTTCGCCAATCATAGCGTATTGGCGATCATCGTATCGATAATAGTCATCAGTTAAATAACTAACGTGAACAAGGCCTTCAATTGTATTTGGAAGCTCAACGAACAATCCGAAATTCGTAATAGAGCTTATCATTCCTTCAAACTCATCACCGATGTGTTTCATCATATATTCAGCTTTTTTCATTTCATCAGTTTCACGTTCAGCATCGACTGCTCTTCGTTCCATTTCAGATGTATGTCTTGCTATTTCAGGAAGCTTTTCTGCCCATTCCTCTTGAACAGCTGTACTCAATTTCTTATCAATTAAATACTTACGAATTAGACGATGTACGATAAGATCCGGATAACGTCTAATTGGTGATGTGAAATGTGTATAATACTCTGTGGACAAACCAAAGTGACCTAAACTTTGAGGTTCATATCGTGCTTGTTGCATCGAACGAAGCATGACAGTTGACAGAACTGTTTCTTCTGGTGTCCCTTGTATTTCTTCTAGTATTTCTTGTAATGCACGTGGGTGAATTTCGTTCGCTTTTCCTTTTACAACATAACCAAAGTTTGTAATGAATTCAAAGAATCGTTGTAATTTCTCAGCATCTGGCTCCTCATGAATTCGGTACATGAAAGGTACATTCATCCAATGAAAATGTTCAGCGACCGTTTCATTTGCTAATAACATGAACTCTTCAATTAAACGCTCTGCAATTGACCTCGTTCGTAGAATGACATCTGACGGTGTACCGTCATCACCAACTAGTACCTTCGCTTCCTTAAAGTCAAAATCAATCGCGCCTCGTTGCATCCGTTTTCTACGTAGAATATCTGCAAGATCACCCATATCCTCGAACATCGGAACAAGCTCAGCATATTTACTACGTAAAGCTTCATCATTCTCTTCTAAAATCTTATTCACATCTGTATATGTCATACGTTCCTTTGTCTTAATAACACTTTGAAAAATTTCATGATTTACAACTTGACCTTGTCTATCCACTTCCATCTCACAAGACAATGTTAAACGATCTACTTGTGGATTCAAGCTACAGATGCCATTCGATAGGCGGTGTGGAATCATTGGAACGACACGATCTACTAGATATACACTTGTCCCACGTTCATAAGCTTCTTCATCAATTGACGAACCTTCAGTTACATAATGAGAAACGTCAGCGATAGATACAATTAGCTTATAATTCCCATTTGAAAGTTTGCGTACTGACACAGCATCATCTAAGTCCTTCGCATCTGCACCATCAATTGTTACGAGTGTTTCATCACGTAAATCACGGCGATTATTTAAGTCTTCTGGTGAAATGTTTTCTGGTGTCTCAAGCGCTTGCTTCATCACTTCTTCTGGGAAGTCTTGTGGAATACCGTGACTATGGATAATCGAAAGAATATCTACACCAGGGTCATTTTTATGACCTAGAATATCTATCACTTTTCCTTCTGCATTCATTCGACCTTCTGGGTATTTAACAATCTTCACAATGACCTTATGACCATCAACAGCACCCTTAGCTTTGCCCTTAGGAATAAAGATGTCTGACGTAACACGCTTATTATCCGGATTCACAAACCCAAAATGCCTGTTATCAATATATGTTCCAACTACCTCTGTTACCGCACGTTGAATGATCCGTACAATCGTTCCTTCAGGACGTGCACCCGAACTCTCTGAATCAATGCGCACAAGAACAATGTCTCCGTGCATAGCGCTACTTAATTGAGAAGGTGGGATAAAAATATCATCCGTCCCTTTCTCTTCTCTTTCAATGAAAGCAAATCCTTTTGCGTGAGCAATTACTTTCCCTCGTATAAGATTCATTTTCTCAGGTAGTCCATAACAATTACTTCGTGTTCGAACAACGAGACCTTCTTCTTCCATCTTTACTAATGCTTGAACAAACTCTTTAAATGATTCAGAACTTTCAATGCCTAATACTTCTTCAAGTTCCTGAACAGTTAATGGTTTATATGATTCATCTTTCATATAAGTTAACAGTCGTTCAATATGTGCATTTATTTTGTCCATATGCTTACCTCCTCTATGAAAAATAGTACAATGATAAAATTGATATTATTTTCATTCTTTCCAATCTAATTTTTCTAAAAATTGATATACATCTTCATGTAGCTGTTCACGCTCTTTATCAAGCGTAATGGCATGTCCAGACTGCTCATACCATTTAATTTCTTTCATATCTGATTCCGCTTCCTCAAAAATGATATTTGCACTATCCACATTAATCATCTCATCCTTTCGTGCTTGTACAACGAAAAGTGGATTATAGATTAAATCGACATTATCTCGTACTTCGCTTATCAGGCCTTGAAGTTCATGAAGTAATTTCTGAGGAGCCTTCTCCAACAGCTTCATTTCCTCTTCAATGACTGTTGCAGTTTTGCCTTCTCTCTTCTTATATTCTTTAGCAAATTGTTCGATTCCTTGCAACATTATTTCGTCACTCTTAATATACATAGGGGCACACATTGACACAATTCCTTTCACAGCTTCAGTGTAACCGAGCTTTAAGGAAAATAGCCCACCTAATGAAAGTCCAGCTACAGCAATTTCATCATAACCTTGCTGTTTCAAATATTGATAACCCTCCACCACGTCTTTCCACCACTCTTCAGGTACTGTCTGAACCAGCTTTTCAGGTGGTGCGCCATGCCCTACATACTGAGGGCCGTGACATGTATATCCTTTTGTTTGAAGAAAACGCCCTAACATTCGTACATCATTTGCATTCCCCGTGAATCCATGCAAAAGTAAAACGGCTCTTCTTCCCGCTTCAAAGGTAAAAGGCTTTGGTGCTACTACTTTCATGCTGAATGACATCTCCTTAACTTATAATTTACTACATATTATGTAAGATTAAACTGTATATTTTCATGATTTAATTCGTTAGTTTATTTTCCGCATATCTATTATTTTCAAACCTATTACTTATTACTTACGTCAATCTTTGTGATGGTGTGATATCTCTATTAAGTAATAGAAACAGTTTATTCCATTTAATTTATGTAATAGAAAAACAGCGGTAAACACCGCTGTTTTTCTATTACACCTATTATACATCAAAGTATGTTACCGCAATCGCTAAAACAAAAAACAATACTGCTAATACAATTGTTACACGGTGAAGTACAGCATCAATACCACGAGCTTTTTGCTTTCCGAATAATTGCTCAGCTCCACCAGAAATAGCCCCTGAAAGTCCTGAGCTCTTTCCAGATTGCAATAAAACGATAACAATTAATGCTATTGAGACGATGACTAATAACGTTACTGCAACTGCATGCATGTATTTACCTCCTAAACGCACACTTTACGATATTATAAATGTATCATATTATACTTATTTTCACAACTAACATTAAAACCGACTGGACATTGTCCAGTCGGTTTTACAATTTACTTTAAGTTGTAAAATGCGTTTGTGCTAGCGTATTGTGCTAAATGTTCTAATTCATCTTCAATACGTAGTAATTGATTGTATTTCGCAACACGGTCCGTACGTGACGGAGCACCTGTTTTAATTTGTCCTGCATTTGTTGCTACTGCGATGTCTGCAATCGTAGCATCTTCTGTTTCACCAGAGCGGTGAGAGATAACAGCCGTATAACCTGCACGTTTTGCCATTTCAATAGCATCAAACGTTTCAGTAAGGGTTCCAATTTGGTTAACTTTAATTAAAATTGAATTTCCAATACCTTGTTCAATACCTTGAGCAAGTTTCTTCGTGTTCGTTACAAACAAGTCATCACCAACAAGTTGTACTTTATGTCCGATACGCTCTGTTAGAAGCTTATGACCTTCCCAGTCATTCTCATCTAATCCATCTTCAATTGAAATGATTGGGTATTTGTTAACAAGCTCTTCATACCAATTAACCATTTCTTCAGAAGTACGAACAACACCTTCGCCTTTTAAGTTGTACTTACCATCTTCGTAAAGCTCAGAAGATGCTACATCCATCGCAAGCTTTACTTCTTCACCAGGCTTATAACCTGCTGCTTCAATTGCTTCGATGATCGTTTCAAGAGCTTCTTCATTTGATTTCAAGTTTGGCGCAAAACCACCCTCGTCACCAACAGCAGTGTTATAACCTTTGTTTTTCAATACATTTTTCAAGCTATGGAAGATTTCTGTTCCCATGCGTAGTGCTTCACGGAAAGTTGGCGCACCTACAGGCATAACCATAAATTCTTGAATATCTACATTGTTATCTGCGTGCTCTCCACCATTAACGATATTCATCATTGGTGTTGGAAGAGTTTTCGCATTGAAACCACCTAGGTAACGATATAATGGCTCTCCCAATGATTGAGCTGCTGCATGTGCACAAGCAAGAGAAACACCTAAGATTGCATTCGCACCGAAGTTTCCTTTATTTTCAGTACCATCAAGCTCGATAAGAAGATCATCGATACCAGTTTGGTCAGTTACATCGTATCCGATTAAAGATTCAGCAATCTTGTCATTAACGTTCTCAACTGCTTTTAAGACACCTTTTCCTAAATAACGTTCTTTATCACCATCACGTAGTTCTACTGCTTCATATTCACCAGTAGATGCACCACTCGGTACTAGTGCACGACCAAATGCACCTGTATCTGTGAATACTTCTACTTCCACCGTTGGATTACCGCGTGAATCTAATACTTCACGTGCATATACATCAACAATTAGAGACATTTAACATTCTCTCCTTCCAATACTGTACATTTTATTTTTTAATTAATGATTGTCCTGTCATTTCTTCAGGTAATTCTACATTTAATAAATCAAGCAACGTTGGTGAAAGGTCACCAAGAATCCCATCATTTCGTAGCTCTATCCCTTCCTTAGTTACGATAACTGGAACCGGATTTGTTGTATGTGCTGTCATTGGATTTCCTTCTAACGTAATAACCTCATCAGCATTACCGTGGTCAGCTGTGATAATCGCTACACCATCTTTAGCTTGTATTGCCTCAATTACACGTCCAAGACATTCATCAACTGCTTCAATTGCTTTAATTGTAGGTTCAAGCATACCAGAATGACCGACCATATCTGGGTTTGCAAAGTTTAAAATAATTGCATCATGCTTGTCTGCTTCGATTTCATTCACAAGTGCATCAGTTACTTCATATGCACTCATTTCAGGTTTTAAATCATATGTTGCTACTTTTGGCGAATCAATTAGAATTCTTTCTTCACCAGGAAATTCTGCTTCGCGACCTCCGCTAAAGAAGAAAGTCACGTGAGGATATTTTTCAGTTTCTGCAATTCTTAACTGCTTCAAACCATTTTGCGATAATACTTCACCACACGTATTATCTAGATTAGCTGGTTTGAATGCTACATACCCATCAACTGTTTCACTAAATTGTGTTAAACATACGAAGTGAACGTCTTTTGGTGCATTTTCTCCACGATCAAAATCACGAAAATCTTTATTCGTAAAAGCACGAGAGATTTGAATAGCACGGTCTGGACGGAAGTTATAGAAGATAACAGCATCTTCCTCTTCTATCGTTGCTACTGGTGTTCCGTCTTCTTTCGTAATAACTGAAGGTAGAACAAACTCATCATAGATGCCATTCTCATATGAATCATCAACAAGCTCAATTGGGTTTGTGTATGACGGTCCCTCACCGTAAACCATTGCCCGATATGATTTTTCTACACGATCCCAACGTTTATCACGATCCATTGAATAATAACGTCCTGAAATTGTTGCAATTTCACCTACACCATATTCATCCATTTTTTCTTGGGCTTGCTTAATGTAAGTTTTAGCTGTTTGAGGACCAACATCTCGTCCATCTAAAAAACCATGAATATAAACCTTTTCAAGTCCTTTTTCAGAAGCTAATTTTAATAAAGCAAACATATGGTTAATATGACTGTGAATTCCACCATCTGATAACAACCCAAAAATGTGGAGTGCTTTCCCTTTTTCTTTTACATGATCCATTGCGTCGTTGAATGTATCATTTTCAAAAAAGTCACCCATACGAATTGATTTATTCACTCTTGTCAAACTTTGATAAACGATGCGTCCAGCGCCAATATTCAGATGTCCAACTTCAGAGTTTCCCATTTGACCTTCTGGTAATCCTACAGCTTCCCCGCTTGCTGTAAGAGTAGAATGTGGGTATTGATTCCACAATCGATCAAAATTCGTTGTGTTTGCTTGAGTAACCGCGTTTCCTTTTGTCTCATCACGCAAACCAAAACCATCTAAAATAATTAACGCATGTGGTTTTTTAGCCATTGTTGACTGCCTCCAAAAGCTCAAGGAATGATCCAGGTTCTAAACTTGCACCACCTACAAGAGCTCCATCGATGTTTGGTTGAGCCATATATTCTTTAATATTGCTTGGTTTCACACTACCACCATATTGAATGCGAACTTTGTTAGCTGTATCTTCTGAGAATTTGTTTGCAACAGTTTGACGAACATGTCCACAAACTTCATCTGCATCTTGAGCTGAAGAAGACTTACCTGTACCAATTGCCCAAATTGGTTCATATGCAATGATAGCTTTTTCAACTTGTTCTTCAGTTAAACCAGCCAACGCCTTCTCAACTTGAGCACCTACAAGCTCATTCGTCTTGTTACTTTCACGCTCTTCAAGAGTTTCCCCAACACAAATGATAGGTAATAAATCATGCTTAAAGCTTGCATGCGCTTTTTTATTAACAGTTTCATCTGTCTCAGCAAACATTTCACGGCGTTCAGAATGACCAATGATGACGTAGTCTGCACCGATGTCTTTTAGTGCAACTGGACTAATTTCCCCAGTATAAGCACCATTATCTTCAAAATGCATATTTTGCGCACCAACTTTTAAGTCTGTTCCCTTTGCATCATTTACAAGTTGTCCTAAGAAAAGTGCTGGAGCACATACTACAGAATCAACATACTCAGAGCTTGGGATTTGGCTCTTCACAGTTGCTGCGAAATCCGTTGCTTCAGATAACGTTTTATTCATTTTCCAGTTACCAGCAATAATCGGTTTACGCATACTTTCACCTCAATGTCTAGTTTATTTGTCGTTCAACGCTGCTACACCCGGAAGAATTTTCCCTTCCATGAACTCTAGAGAAGCACCGCCACCAGTAGAAATATGGCTCATTTTATCAGCTAAGTTGAACTTTTCTACTGCTGCAGCTGAGTCGCCTCCACCGATTACGGAATATGTGTCTTTCGCTTCTGCAAGCGCTTCTGCCACACCTTTTGTACCGTTCGCAAATTTGTCAAACTCAAATACTCCCATTGGTCCATTCCAAATAACTAACTTGGAACCTTGTATAACATCTTTATACGTCTCAACTGTTTTTGGACCAATATCAAGTGCTTCCCAATCACTAGGAATTGAGTCAATAGAAACTACATCTGTTTTGGCATCAGGTGAAAATTCATTCGCAACAACACCATCAACAGGCATATAGAAGTTAACGCCTTTCTCTTTCGCTTTTGCCATGAATTCTTTTGCAAGTTCAATCTTATCTTCTTCTAGAAGTGATTGACCAACATCATGACCTTGCGCCTTAATGAATGTGTATGCAAGACCGCCACCAATGATTAAGTTATCAACTTTATCTAATAGGTGATCAATAACGCCGATCTTATCTTTTACTTTAGCTCCACCAATAATGGCTGTAAAAGGACGCTCAGGATTAGATAATGCCTTACCAAGCACTTCTAATTCCTTCTCCATTAAAAAGCCTGCAACTGCTGGAAGATGTTCTGCAACACCTGCTGTTGATGCATGTGCACGATGTGCAGCACCAAACGCATCATTCACATAGATATCGGCAAGTGAAGCTAACTGCTTAGCGAATTCAGGGTCATTTTTCTTCTCACCAGGATAGAAACGAACGTTTTCTAATAGAAGAACATCCCCTTCTTCCATTTTAGAAATTGCTTGCTCAACTTCCGCTCCAACTGCTTCGTTAACCTTGGCAACTTCTTGATTAAGAAGGGCACCTAAACGTTCCGCTGCTGCATCCAAACGAAGTTCTTCAACTACCGCTCCCTTTGGACGTCCAAGATGACTTGCAAGAATGACTTTTGCACCTTGCTCTGTAAGATGTTTGATTGTCGGTAAAGCAGCTCGGATACGTGTATCATCCGTTACTTTACCTTCGCTCATTGGCACATTGAAATCAACACGGCAAAAGACCCTTTTCCCTTTGACTTCAATATCGCGAATCGTCTGTTTGTCCATCACCCAAGTCCTCCTTTAATCTTGCTTGCTTCATGAACTTAACACATTGGCTAAAAGAAAAAACAAGAAGGGGCAGGAAGCGAACAGCTTCCCGCTCCCTTCTTTGCTTCCTCAATATTCACTTCCGAAAACGGAAGCACTATACAAGATTATAAGCATTGTTTCATAAGGGTTCAAAGAAAATTAAGGAAAATCATGAAAAGTTTTCGTCAAAGACCTTATGAACACCTTAATTTCTTACAGGCCTTTACTTCCGATATAATCTACAAGGTCTACTACGCGGTGAGAATAACCACTCTCGTTATCGTACCAAGATACAACTTTAACCATATTATCTTCTAATACCATCGTTGATAAACCATCAACAGTTGAAGAAGAAGGATCACCATTGTAGTCACGAGATACTAATGGCAAATCATTGTATGAAAGAACACCTTTCAAAGGACCTTCAGCAGCTTCTTTTAATGCTGCATTTACATCTTCAGCTGTAACGTTTGTATCAAGTTCAGCAACAAGGTCTACAAGTGATACGTTTGGTGTAGGTACACGCATTGCCATACCATTAAGTTTTCCTTTTAGTTCAGGAAGAACTTTTGCAACTGCTTTCGCTGCACCAGTAGTTGTTGGAATGATTGATTCTGCTGCTGCACGTGCACGACGGTAATCTTTATGTGGAAGGTCTAAGATTTGTTGATCATTTGTATATGAGTGAACTGTTGTCATCATACCGCGTTTTAGACCGAATTTATCATTAAGAACTTTCGCAAATGGTGCTAAGCAGTTTGTAGTACAAGAAGCATTTGAGATTACGTGATGATTTGCTGGATCATAAGATTCTTCGTTAACACCTAATACAACAGAAATATCTTCATCAGTTGCTGGAGCAGAGATAACAACTTTCTTTGCACCTGCTTCAAGATGTTTCGCAGCATCATTACGTGCAGTGAAACGTCCAGTAGATTCAACAACTACTTCTACACCTAAATCTCCCCAACCAAGGTTTGCTGGGTCACGTTCTGCTTTAACGACAATTTCTTGTCCATCTACTACTAGGTTATTACCATTAACTTCTACTTTTGCATCTAACTTTCCGTGTATTGAATCATATTGTAAAAGGTGTGCTAGCATATTTGCATCAGTTAAGTCGTTTACCGCTACAACCTCTACGTTAGGGTTTTTAAGTGCTGCTCGGAATACAACACGTCCAATACGACCAAATCCATTAATACCAATTTTTACTGCCATGATAATTCCTCCTTAAAATTAAGTACAAATTTATAATAGAGAGCTTGGTATGTGACCAAGTTCATTGCACGCAAACCATTATTTCTTTTTATTGATTTCTATTATCTTTAATGCAGCCTGTTCATCAGTTACAAGGACTTTGCTTGTTCCTTGCTTTAGATAAGCATAAATGGCTTCTGCTTTGGATGTACCTCCTGCAACAGCAATTACAGATTGAATATTTTTTAAATCTTCAAGCTGGATTCCTACTGTTGTAACATGATGTACAACTTCTCCTTCACTGTTAAAGTAATATCCAAATGCTTCAGCAACAGCCTTACTTTGACGGAGTTTAGCAATATCATGCATATCTGTTTTACGCCTTTCCGCCATCATCAAGCCTTCTCCTATACCATGAACCACCATTGTTGAAGATTTAATTAAATCAACAACTTCTTTCACAGAATTCTCTGCAAGAATTGACCTGTAAGTTTGCTCACTTAACTGATCTGGGACATGTAACAATCGGTATTCACCGCCTGCTTGCTCAGCCATTTTTGCACAAATTGTGTTTGCCTGATTTTTTACATTTTCTCCTATTCCACCTCTTGCAGGAACGAAGAATTGTTTCTTTCCTTTTAAATCAGGGGTCATCATTTCTGCAACAGCTGCCATTGTTGTTCCACCTGTCACTGCTATTGTATTTTCTTCTTCATAGTACGTTTTCATACATGCGACAGATGCACGACCCATTTCTAGCTTTGTTAAATCTTCTGTGTCGCTATTACCTGAAACAACAATTACGCGTTCCAACTTTAATATTTCCTTAAGTCTTTTTTCTAAACCGCTTAATCCAAGAACTTCTTTCATAATATCTTCAAGCTGTAGTAGCAGTTTTTGTCCATCTTCCTTTAATTCCATTCCACTTGAAGAAACTTTTAGAAGTCCCTGATCCTTAAGGAAGCTTACTTCTGAACGAAGCACTCGTTCTGTTACACCTAAATAGGCTGCCAAGTTTCTTCGTCCAATTGGTTGCATAAACCGAATGTATTGCAAAATTCGGTAGCGCTTTTGCATAACTTCTAATAATTCAGGTAACAATTTTTGTTGGACATCAAGTAATGATTTCATACCTTTGACTCCTTTATGACTTTTAATACAATTACATGTACTGGACCAATATCGTCCCTCTTATGCATATTATGTCCCAATAGTCGTAAAAAAAATCATTCCTGCTACGTTTTTAATATAACAGGAATCATTTGCACATGCAATAAACAACTACATCATTTTTTTAAGTAAGCGTTTTCTTATGTTCTCTTTCACAATTTGTCCATATTCCACTTCTTCACCATTAATTTCAACGACCGGTATCATTAATTGATATCGCTCTAATAAACTGTCATTCTCATAAATATCTACTTCTTCAAATTCAAATTGAAACTCTGTTTGTAGAGCCAATAACTGTATCTTAGCTTTTTCACAGAGTGGACATTGTTTGCGTGAATACATCACAACTTTCATTGCATTCATATCGATTCTCCTCATTAATCATCATAACGCCTGCGTTTAGAACTAGCTGGAATTTTTAGTTGATCTCGATATTTGGCAACCGTTCGCCTTGATACAACAAACCCATGTTTATCTTTCAACAATTCTACTAACCGCTGATCTGAGAGTGGTTTCTTTTTATCTTCATCATCGATTAATTGTTTTAACTCATTTTTCACTTCGGTAGATGATGTATCCCCACCTTGACTCATTGGAATCGAAGATGAAAAAAACACTTTCAACTCAAAGACCCCATGTGGCGTTTGAACATACTTACCAGTAGTTGCGCGACTTACTGTCGATTCATGCAGCTCAGTTTCTTCTGCTACATCTTTTAATGTCATCGGTTTTAGATACTTTGGTCCCTTTTTAAAAAAGTTCGGTTGCTTCTCAATAATTGTTATCATGACTTTCAATAACGTTAACCGTCTCTGCTCGATACTTTTTTGCAACCACATGACTTGCTGATATTTATCAGCTACGTATTTTGTAAGATCGTCTTGTTTTGTTCCTTTTAGATATCCCTGATACTTCTCATTTACAGATATTTGCGGCAAACTTTGATCGTTAAATGATACTGAGAACATACCTTCATCCTCTTGTACCGCTAACTCAGGCACAATATAATTTGAGATAGATGTGTTATAGGACGATCCAGGGCGTGGATTCAATGTCTTCAAAGAATCATATATCGTCTGAATATAAGGCAATGAAACGCCATATTTCTTAACTATTTGCTTCCACTTCTTATCTGCTAATAATTCTAAGTCATTGAGTACAATTTCCAATGCAATTTCTTCTATTTTATCGTTATTTTTCAGTTGAAGGTATAGACATTCACCTAAGCTTCTCGCACCGACACCGATCGGGTCTAATGTTTGTAAGCATTTTAACAATTCCTCTACATATTCATAACCAACAGAAAATTTCTCCGCTACTAGCTCTAAATCTTCATGAAAATAACCATTTTCATCTAATAATAATATCATATATCTAATAATCGGATAATCGCCTTCAACTAAGTGCAAAAGACGAATTTGAGTTAATAAATCATCTTGAAGCGTTCGATGTTCATTACTTACGAAGTCTAGTGGATTTACATCGGATTCATGCTTGTGTGTACTTTTGTAAAAACCTTGCTCCCACAATGGCTCTTTTAATTCAATAAGGGGATTTTCTAACGATTGTTCCTGAAGATATTCAGTCAAATCCATAGCTGAATACTGTAGTAATGTAATAGCTTGACGAAGTTCAGTTGTCATCACCAGTTTCAAAGTTTGTTGTTGAAAGAGACCTAATTCCACTTTCTCTCCCCCCTCTATCTTTTATTGTACAATATAAACCTCAACTTTTGGTATGAAAACCTTACCTATGAACGTTGTCGTTTATTTAAAATACCTTTATTGATTTTTTATGCTATATACTCACTCTTCATGACATATGTACTTAAATCGCAAAAAAACTCCCTTCTCATACAATGAGAAAGGAGTTTTACGTTACGCCCCCGGCAGGAATCGAACCCACATTTCAAGAACCGGAATCTTACGTGTTATCCGTTACACCACGGGGGCACGTATAAAAACACAACTGCTATTATAACTCGATAACCCTTTATTTGCAAGCAAGTGCATATGTATAAGAAAAGAATCAGAAAAAGTGGGTTTACTTGTGATTTGAACAGGAAAGATTAGAATAGGTAGAGAATATACATCATAATATAGATAATTATCTTATCTGCTATATGCAGACTCCTATCAATGTTAGAATCAACAAAGAGCTATTTTCATAAGCCTCTTGTTTGACCTTCATTGACCTTTTGATGTATGATATGAAGTACATAAAAGCTAATTTGGTAGTAATACAAGAACAGGAATATAAGGAGGATTTCAAATGAATTTAATACCTACAGTTATTGAACAAACAAACCGTGGTGAACGCGCATATGACATTTATTCTCGTCTATTGAAGGATCGTATTATTATGCTTGGTTCAGCAATTGATGATAATGTCGCAAATTCAATCGTTTCACAGCTACTTTTCTTAACTGCTGAAGATTCTGAGAAAGACATATCAATATACATTAACAGTCCAGGTGGATCAATTACAGCAGGAATGGCAATCTACGATACAATGCAATTCATTAAACCAAAAGTATCAACAATTTGTATTGGAATGGCTGCATCGATGGGTGCATTCTTACTTGCTGCCGGGGAAGAAGGCAAACGTTTTGCACTTCCTAATAGCGAAGTAATGATTCACCAACCATTAGGTGGTACGCAAGGTCAAGCATCAGATATAGAAATCCACGCTCGCCGCATCATCCAAATGAGAGAAAAGTTAAACACGATTCTTTCTGAACGTACAGGTCAACCGCTTGATATTATTGAGCGTGACACAGACCGCGATAATTTCATGTCAGCTCAAGAAGCTGTTGAATATGGTCTAGTAGATAAAGTTCTTACTTCTGAACAATAATTAATATAAGAAAGCCCTCCTATTTGGAGGGCTTTCTTATATTATTCTGATTTTGTAACAAAATTAACTAATGCGTCTACTGCTAATGATTCATCAGTACCATCAGCAATCAAAGTTACTTCAGTTCCTGAACTCACCGCTAAGCTCATTAATCCCATTATGCTTTTAGCGTTAACTTTTTTACCGTCTTTTTCTAAAAATACTTCAGATTTATATCGATTTGCTTCTTGCACAAACATTGCTGCCGGACGAGCCTGTAAGCCTGATTTCAATAAAACTTCTACTTTTTTTTCTACCATTACGACCAACCCCCTTTATTATTCCTGATTACATTATATTCTTCGCCAAAGTTTCAACATTTTGGTGATTTAATTGGAGTTTGTAACAATCGATTCTCCCTGACGCAATTTATTTGCTAGCTCATCAATTTTACGAAGACGATGATTAATACCTGATTTACTAATCTTCCCACTTTCCACCATTTCTCCAAGCTCTTTTAACGTAACATCTTGGTACTCGTATCGTAGTTCAGCGATTTCACGTAGTTTTTGAGGCAAAACATCTAATCCAACTGTATCTTTGATAAAGCGAATATTCTCTACTTGTCTCATAGATGCACCAATTGTCTTATTCAAGTTTGCTGTTTCACAATTGACAAGTCGATTTACCGAATTCCTCATATCTCTAACAATTCGAACATCTTCAAAATGTAATAACGCTTGGTGTGCACCAATGATGTTTAGCAGTTCAGTAATTTTTTCGCCTTCTTTTAAATAAGTGATAAACCCTTTTTTTCTTTCCAATGTTTTAGCATTAAGGTTGAAAGCGTTCATTAATTCACATAATGAGTGATTATGTTCTTCATACAGAGAGAAAATCTCTAAATGGTAAGAAGAGGTTTCAGGGTTATTAACAGAACCCCCCGCTAAGAATGCTCCCCTTAAGTAAGCTCGTTTACAACATTTTTTCTTTGTAAACGCTTTAGAGATTGTACGAATAAACGTAAATCCATCTCCAAGTATTCCTAACTCTTCTAATACTTCGCGAGCACGGTTTGTTAAACGGACAATATAAACATTATTTTTTTTCAGGCGCATCTTCTTTCGAACGAGAAGTTCCACACCTACATCATATTGCCTTTTTAATAATGTATATATTCGGCGAGCGATGGCTGCATTTTCTGTTTGTACGTCAAGCCCTATCTGTCTATTAGCAAATGAAAGTGTACCATTCATTCGAATAAGAGCTGAAAGTTCAGCTTTTGCACAACAACCGTCAATTTCAATATGTGTTAATTCCTTTTTTGTCTCTGATGCAAATGACATACTATTGCCAACACCCCCTTCTATATTTGTTGCTTGTCATAAGTGAGAACGTACCTTCTCTCCTCACTTATGACTCATACACCTAAACATCTCCAAGCTTTCTAAGTCTTGCAGTAGGTTTCCTAGAACCATCTGAAACGTGATAGACTTGTCGATTCAACAAACGATACAGTAAGTTTGCAACTTTATCTGTATCATGACGAACCATTTCATTTTGTTCTAGAATAAAATTATCACTAAAAACATGCAAGCCTAACGCTTCAACTTTATCAATATCAGGTTCAACAGGCACTGATTCTTCAAGCTCATAACGCTTTAGAATAAAGTTAGATACTGGTTCATTATTAACAATTGCATAATCAAGAAATGGAGTTTTCATATGGTCATAGAGTACTCTGACATGTTGGCTTGCTGAATAACCAACCGTTTCTCCAGCCTGTGTCATCACATTACAAACATATACTTTTTTTGCTGTTGCTTTCTGAATTTGATCACCAATGTGATGAACAAGTAAGTTTGGAAGTATGCTCGTATACAAGCTACCAGGGCCGATTACGATTAAGTCAGCACATTGAATTGCTTCAATTGTTTCTGATAACGGTTCAACATGTTCTGGTGATAAGAAGACACGTTTGATCTTCTGATTATACGTTGGAATTTTCGATTCCCCAGTAATTATCGAACCGTCTTCCATTTCCGCATGGAGCACGATGCTTCGATTCGCAGCAGGAAGTACTTTCCCTTTCACGTTCAATACTTTACTCGTTTCTTGAATCGCATGAACAAAATCTCCTGTTACAGATGTCATTGCTGCAAGAAATAAATTTCCTAAAGGATGACCATTTAATCCATCTCCATTTGTAAATCTATGCTGAAATAACTCTTCTAGAAGTGGTTCAACTTCAGAAAGTGCAGCTATTACATTTCTTACATCTCCTGGAGGTGGTATATCCATTTCATCTCGGAGGCGACCTGAACTCCCACCGTCGTCAGCAACTGTTACGATTGCTGTTATGTCTATTGGGAACTTCTTCAATCCTCGAAGAAGAACCGATAGTCCCGTCCCACCACCTATGACGGTTACTCGTGGAATTCTATCCTTCGTCATATTACGATTGTTCCTTTCTTTTCTCAATATCACGATGACTCCTTTGCGTTACATACTCATCAGCAAAGTGTTTACCGATATATTCAGCAAGTGTTACAGAACGGTGTTGCCCACCTGTACAACCAATCGCAATCACTAGTTGACTCTTTCCTTCACGTTTATATTGAGGTACCATATACACCAACAAATCAACGAGCTTATTGACAAAAGTTTGTGTTTCAGATTGCTTTAACACATAACTAGATACTTCTTCATTTAAACCTGTTAATGGACGCAACGCATCAATATAGTGCGGATTAGGAAGAAAGCGCACATCAAAAACAAGATCCGCATCAATTGGAATGCCATGTTTGAAGCCAAATGACATAATATTTACATTAAAAACACTTTGTTTGTCATTAGCAAACTTTTCTATAATTACTTCACGCAATTGGCGAGGCTTCATTCGTGTTGTGTCAACGATTGTTTGTGCACGCCCTTTTAACTCATCAAGGATTTTCCGCTCATTTTTAATACCTTCTAGTGGTAGTCCTTGTGGTGCAAGCGGGTGCGAACGTCTCGTTTCTTTATACCTACTCACAAGTGACTGATCTTCTGCTTCTAGAAATAGAATATGAGGCGTAACCCAATCTTGCTTATTCATTTCATCGATTGAGTCGAGTAAATTTTCAAAGAAATCTCGTCCTCTTAAATCCATTACCAGTGCAGCACGATCCATCTTGCCACCAGATTCCTTCATTAGTTCAAGAAACTTCGGTAACAAAGCAGGGGGCAAATTATCAACACAGAAAAAGCCTAAATCTTCGAAACTTTGCACTGCAACTGTCTTTCCCGCCCCTGACATACCTGTAATAATAACAAGTTGCATATCGTGGTCATGCTTAGCCATTTTCTCTTCCCCCTATCAAAAACTGGTCCACCACATTTCATGTCGAAGACACAATTAGATACTGTTAATTATTTTGACGTTTTTTTATATGCTTTCATGAAAACTATCGATTCACTGTGTTCTTATATTTATGAGGGATCAAGTCGATAAGACAATAATTGAAAATCAGGTGTGTATGTGAAGTTTCCGTAGATAGTTCCATGCCCCTTTACAACATAGTCTATGATATGATAATCACCAGGTGCCATTGGTAACTCAGAAAGTACATCTATTTCATGCCAACCAATTTTCCCTTCTTCTGATTCATCAACATTCTCTCCGTCAAATTCATCTGCGAAGAAGGTGAACATCATCCATTCAGAAACAACTTGATCTCCGTCTTTTATTGTAAATGTAAATATCCCTTTAACATTCGGATTCTTTAAATATATTCCAGTTTCTTCACGAAATTCACGAACAACTGAATCTTTAATTGATTCACCTTGTTCCATCTTTCCGCCCGGTGCTACCCACCAACCACGGCGAGGTTTTTGTAATAGCAATATTTTATTGTCCTGTTTTAGCACACAGTTCGTTACTCGCTGCATGTCATTCACTCCAAACGTTCCTATTTGTAATTAATAGAGAGCATGTCGTTTGGCTGTCTATATCAACACTCTTTTTGACAGAGTAAGCCGCTATTATATACTCACGTATCATTATACTATTATTTACATATGCCTACAACGGAGAAACCCTTAGAGAATCACAGTGATCAGATAACCTGATTTTTTTACTTTACATAACTTCTTCATATATATTTAGATGTTATCACGTTTTAACTGAGACATAATATCATCAAAAAAGCTTTACTACCGATGCGATGAACAGTGTGTACTGATTTTACTTTTTCTATATCAAACAGTAAAAAAGAGGCACAGGTTTCCCTGTGCCATCAACGTATATCTTATAAAAAAGGGGGTTAATTGATTAATTCTATCTTAACTAATAAACATTGCACAAATGTTACAAAGTAGTTAAAAGGCAATTACTGAATTGTTTTTAATTGATTACAATTAAGAAGTTGCTAACTCTTCTTTTAACTCTTCAATATAATGCTGTGCACTTTGTGCAGCGATACTTCCATCACCAGTTGCGGTTACAATTTGGCGTAATGTCTTCTCACGAATATCACCAGCGGCATAGATTCCAGCGACTTTCGTTTCCATTGAATCATCCGTTTCAATATAACCTGCTTCATTCGTAATACCTAAACTTTGGAACGGACCACTTAATGGATTCATTCCGATATAGATGAAGACCCCATCCGTCTTAAATTCTTGTTCTTCTCCAGAGATCGTATCAACAAGCGTAACACTGTCTACTTTTCCATCTTTATCATTAATTTCTTTAACCGTATGATTCCAGATAAAGTCGATATTTTCGTTATCAAAAGCACGTTTTTGCAAAATCTTCTGTGCACGTAATTTATCACGACGATGTACAATCGTTACTTTAGAAGCAAAACGTGTAAGGTAGACACCTTCTTCAACAGCAGAGTCTCCGCCTCCAACAACAACAAGTTCTTTTCCTTTAAAGAAGGCTCCATCACAAACGGCACAATATGATACACCTCGCCCACCTAGTTCTTCTTCACCAGGAACGCCAATTTTCTTATATTGTGCACCCGTAGTAATGATTACTGTACGAGTCTTATATTCTTTATTTCCAGCTTTAACAATTTTGTATTCCTTACCATCAATAATTTCCTTAATATCACCGTAAGCATACTCAGCACCAAACTTCTTCGCATGTTCAAACATCTTATTGGACAGGTCTGGTCCTAAAATATTGTCATACCCTGGATAATTCTCGATATCTTCTGTGTTTGCCATTTGACCACCCGGAATACCACGTTCAATCATTAATGTATCAAGATTTGCACGAGACGTATAAACGGCTGCTGTCATTCCTGCTGGCCCTGCTCCTGCAATGATTACATCATAAATTTTCTCTTCACTCATCACTTTCCCTCCTCGATCTATGTGCAAATAAGACTATTTTTCGTTAATCCTTACCTATTCAAAATCCTCAATCTTCTCTTCACATTCTATCCTAATAAAAAGATTCACTTGATGCTATTAAAATGCTCAGTCAATTAAATTTTTAACAATTTTCACGTATTTACTTATTGTTGAAACAGATAAGTCATACTGTTTTGCCAATACCTTCTGAGTTTTCGGATCATTTGTTGTTCCACACCATATATACTCTACTGCTGCTGCCCATGCTTTTGAATTTCTCATCATAGTTTTGTTTTCTTTAATCATATTTGCAAAAGCTGTGAACCATAACATATAGAGACGCTTTATTTCATCAGTATGCATTTCATCATTAATAAGTTTAATTAATTGCTGTGCTGTTTCAAAACCTATTTCCATGCTCTCTGAAGTTGACATCATTTGCTTATTGAACCCTTTTTGTTTTAAAAGCGTTATCGCAAAGCTTTTCAATTGCTCATCTACATCATGGCTTTTTACAAACTCCTCGACCATAGTTATAGCTACCTTATCTGCATTTTGATATAGTGCATATAACGCAAAGAATCTTTCACCATATGAATCTGTTCCATACAATACTTGATAAAAATCATCGTATTCATGAGCTTCAATTCCGTTCGATTGTTGCTTCGTATCCTTCCACGGTTTTTCATTTGCCTTCTCTGGATTTTTCTTTATAAATTCTAACCATGCTTGCTCCGCAAATTTCTCATCGCCAAGCTGATAAGCCCCTACCGATAACCAATAATAGAAACTTGCTTCACCAACGAATCCTCTTTTATAGATCGAACGTAGCCACTTATAACCTTGTGAATAACTCCCAAGCAATACTAATGTCGTTCCTAGCTTGCTACGACACTCCATTTCGATTGGATAAACACTCTCAAGCTGTGACTGTAAATGACTTGTTTTTGTTTTATCACCGAGGTAATGAAAGAAAACGGCTAAATTACATAAAGCATGTAGATTGCCTGTACTTCTTTCTAATACTTCCTCAGTTATCTGTATCGCTTCTGAAGTCAACCCTTGTTGAAAATAAGTAATGGCCAAATTATTATAAGCTGACCAAAACTCAGGATAATCAACGGTTAATTGCTTCAATACTTGCTCAGCTTGCGATAACTTCCCTTCTGCTATCAGTTTCTTCGCTTGATCGTGTCGTATAATAAGTGATTCTTCGGCACGAAGTGATTCATCTGTTTCCCCATCTAAACTATCTTCAAACTTAAGTAACTTTAATAGTTCATTTGCATCTTCAACATATTCACCTTCGGGTGCCTCTGATAAATATTTCTCTGTTTTAACTTTTGCCTCGTGAAACAAACCAAGATATGCATAATTGTTTGCCAAAAAGTAATAACAGTCGACCATTTCTGGCTCCAATTCGTATAAAACTTTTTCTAGCATTTCATTCGATTCTTGATAATTCCCAAGTTCTGAGACCACCACAGCCAATTGGCATAGAAAGATAGGCTCTTCCTTATCCATCCTGACAGCACGTGTTAAGTGATGCTCAGCTTTCTTCAAATCACCTTGCCGATAGGCCTTTATTCCCTTTTTGAAGAAATGCTCACCATCTTGAATGAAAGGAAGAACCTTGCCTTGTTTCTTCTCAAATGATAATCCAGTTCTCATAAACCCTCCGCCGTTCGTAATTTTTGTCGAAGCTAGTATACCATATTTAACGAAAACAAAGGACTTCAAACTAGAAAGTCCTTATTTCCTATGCCGTTTTTTATAACATATAATATTTTATTACAATTAGGATATTTGCAACACCCAACGAGTAATTACCAGAACTTACATTCACGAAAAAACTCTAAAAAATAGCTACTGACTAGTTACACCATTCTAATCAGTAGCTATCCTATATCTCTATTTATTTGCTGTATGACGCTCTTCAAGTACACGTAGCACGTCATCAAGAGGCAATTTCTGTTCTCTCAATAATACGAGTACATGATAAAGTAAATCAGCAGTTTCCCATTTCAATTCATCTTTATCACGGTTTTTCGATGCAATGATGACTTCTGCTGCTTCTTCGCCTACCTTCTTCAATATCTTATCGACACCTTCATTAAAAAGATATGTCGTATACACCCCCTCAGGTCGTTCTAACTCCCTTTTCGCAATAAGTGCTTCTAAGCTTGAAAGAATTTCAAATCGTTTATCATTTACTTCTACCTTATCCTCAAACAACGAATCATTGAAACAGCTATAACTACCTGTATGACAAGCAGGTCCACGAGGTTCTACAAGAACGAGCAATGCATCTTGATCACAGTCCCAACGTACATCAATTATGTGTTGTGTGTTACCTGACGTTTCACCTTTGTGCCAAAGCTCTTGACGTGAACGACTCCAGAACCATGTCTCACGTGTTTCAAGAGACTTGGCTAGTGAATCTTTATTCATATATGCTAGCGTTAATACTTCTTTACTAACCGCATCTTGTACAATTGCTGGTACTAAACCTTGTTCATCAAATCTAATTTCATTCGTTTTCATCGAACATTCACACCCTGTTCTTTTAAATGGTCTTTCACTGCTTGTACAGATGTTTCTTTATAGTGAAAGATAGATGCTGCTAATGCTGCATCTGCTTCTCCTATATCGAATGCTTCAACAAAGTGCGCTGCATTTCCTGCTCCACCTGATGCAATAACAGGTACTGAAACAGCACGACTAATCGTTTTCGTTAACTCCACATCAAAGCCTGTTTTTTCTCCATCCTTATCCATCGACGTTAACAAAATTTCACCAGTACCACGCTTTACCGCTTCTTGTGCCCATTCAACTGCATCCCATTGTGTAGGTGTCCTTCCACCATGAGTATATACACGCCATGACTTTGTCGTTTCGTCAAATTTCGCATCAATTGCAGTAACGATGCATTGAGAACCGAAATAATCTGCACCTTCGGTAATTAATTCTGGACGATTAACTGCTGCTGTATTAACGGACACCTTATCGGCTCCAGCTCGTAATATACGTTTCATATCTTCTAACGTATTAATACCCCCACCAACTGTAAATGGGATAGCAAGCTTTGCTGCAACTTGTTCTACAACATCAACCATCGTTTCGCGCCCTTCATGTGAAGCAGAGATATCTAAGAAAACAAGCTCATCTGCACGCTCTTGATCATAAAATTCCGCCAACTCAACAGGGTCACCCGCATCACGTAATTCAACAAACTGAATACCTTTGACAACTCGCCCTTCTTTTACATCGAGGCACGGTATAATTCGCTTTGTTATCATGGTTTATTCACCTCAGCAAGTGCGTCACTTACCGTAAACCGTTTCTCATATAGTGCTTTTCCAATTATCGCTCCACCAATCGAGGCTTGTTCATATTGTACAAGTCGACTAATATCATGTAATGAACTGACACCACCTGAAGCAATCACTTCTTTTTCAGTTTCTTTCGCCATTTCAGCTATTGCCTCGATATTGGGACCTGACATCATTCCGTCTTTAGAAATATCAGTGAATATAAACACTTCTGCTCCAGCTGATGCAAGCTCTTTCCCAAGTTCAACTGCTCTAACAACGGATGTATTTAACCATCCTTCTGTTGCTACATAACCATCCTTGGCATCAATTCCGATTGCAATCTTATTTCCATATTTCTGTAGCATTTCACGTACAAATTCAGGATTAGATATAGCGGCACTTCCTAAGATAACTCGGTCGACACCGTGATTGAGATAACTTTCAACATCTTCAACCGTTCGGATACCTCCACCAATTTGTACTTTTACATCTAATTCCTTCGCTACTCGAATGACTTGCTCATGATTCACGCGCTTTCCTTCTTTAGCCCCATCTAAATCAACCATATGAATCCACTGTGCTCCCTGCTCAACAAAAGCTTCAGCCATATCAAATGGTGAGTCTCCATATACCGTTTCTGCATTATAATCTCCTTGCAACAAGCGTACACACTTGCCACCGCGCATATCGATTGCAGGATAGATCGTGAACTTGTTCATTATGATTTCTCCCCTTCTACAATTGCTGCAAAGTTTTTTAAGATCGACATACCAATTTCACTACTTTTCTCTGGGTGAAACTGTGTTCCAAATACATTTCCTTTCCCTACTACGGCTGGCACATCAACATCATAAGTACTGCTGGCAAGGACAACATCTTTATTTGTTTGATCAATAAAATAAGAATGAACGAAATAAACATGATCTTGGGCAACATCGTCTAATAGCGGGTGATTTTCATGATGAAACTCAAGCTTATTCCAACCCATATGAGGTACTTTATAACGCTTTCCTTCATCCGTTACACCTGCAAATCGAACTGCTCGTCCTTTCAAAAATGACAAACCTTCTGTTACACCATTTTCTTCACTTTCTTCAAATAATAATTGCATACCTAAACATATCCCTAATAGTGGTTTCCCACTCTCAACTTCTGCTTCAATATACTGAGCAAGCTTCGTTTCTCGCAAGATACTCATTGCATCTCGAAATGAACCAACACCAGGTAAAATCAAACCTTTTGCTTCTTTTAATTTCTCTATGTTATCCGTTAACACATAATCATAATCTAATCGTTCTAATGCCTTACTGACGCTATATAAGTTGCCCATGCCATAGTCAATAATTCCAATCATTTACAACATCCCTTTCGTTGAAGGCACGCCTTTCACACGAGGATCGATTTGAGTTGCTTCATCTAACGCTCGTCCAAGTGCTTTGAATACTCCTTCAATCATATGATGTGTATTGTGACCATAATGAACGATAACATGAAGGTTAATACGAGCTTCAAGGGCAAGCTTCCACAAAAATTCATGAACAAGCTCAGTATCAAATGAACCTACACGACCACTTGGAAATTCAGCCCTGAATTCTAAATGTGGGCGATTACTTAAATCGACAACAACTTGAGCTAGTGCTTCATCCATTGGAACAAATGCATTACCGTAACGCTTAATGCCCTTCTTATCTCCTAACGCCTCTCTTAATGCTTGACCGAGACAAATACCGATATCTTCTGTGGTATGATGATCATCAATTTCTGTATCGCCATCCGCCTTCAAATTCAAATCAAAATGACCATGCTTTGTAAATAAATCAAGCATATGTGTTAGGAATGGAACACCTGTGTTCAAATCCGCATCACCATTTCCATCCACATTAAATGAGAGTGAAATATCTGTTTCATTTGTTTTACGATCTATGATTGCTTGGCGTTGTTCGTTCATTTTCTCTCCCCCAGTCGTTGTTCTACGCTTTTTGCATGCGCCTCTAATCCTTCAAGACGAGCTAATGCAGCAATTTTCGAACCGTTCATTTGTATACTTTGAGCACTATATGAGATGATGCTCGATTTCTTCGTAAAGTCATCAACATTTAATGGACTTGAAAAACGCGCTGTTCCGTTCGTTGGCAAAATATGATTAGGTCCCGCAAAATAATCACCAACAGGTTCGGAGCTATTTTCTCCAAGGAAGATTGATCCCGCATGACGTATCTTTCCGATAATTTCATACGGTTGTTCTGTCATAATTTCTAAATGCTCTGGTGCTAACTGGTTGACAGTCTCAATCGCTTCATCTAATGTTTCAGTCACATAAATAGCCCCATAATCACGAATTGAAGCTTCTGCAATTTCTTTTCGAGGCAATGCTTCTAATTGATTAGTAATTTCTAACGCTGTCTGTTCTGCTAATAACTTAGAAGGTGTCACTAACACACTCGATGCTCGAGCATCATGTTCAGCTTGTGATAATAAATCAGCTGCGACATATGAAGCCTTTGCAGTTTCGTCTGCTAAAACAACAATCTCACTCGGTCCAGCAATCATATCAATATCTACAACTCCAAATACTTCACGCTTCGCAAGTGCCACATATATATTACCCGGACCCGTAATCTTATCTACTCTCGTAATCGTTTCCGTACCATATGCTAACGCGGCAATTGCTTGTGCTCCTCCAACCTTATAGATTTCATGAATTCCAAGTTCATTTGCCGCAACAAGAACACCAGCTGGTAACCGACCATCTTGCTGAGGTGGTGAAACCATTGCAATACGCTGAACCCCTGCTACTTGAGCGGGAATCACATTCATTAGTACAGACGAAGGATAAGCAGCAGTCCCACCAGGTACATATACACCAGCAGAATCTAGTGGTGTTATCTTTTGTCCTAGAATTGTTCCATCTTGATCTGTTGTCATCCATGATTGCTTCACCTGTCGTTGGTGATAGTCACGAATGTTATCTGCTGCTTCACGTATGTACAATATAATCTCATTATCTATTTCTCGATACGCTTCTTTGATTTCTTCATCTGAAATGAGTAAGCTCTCTAATTGAACATGATCAAACTTCTCTGTATATTGAAACAACGCCTTGTCACGGTTCTCTTTAACATCATCTATGATATTAAGCACTACTTTCCTTTGTTCTTCTGAACCACTATCAATATCTCGTTGAAGTGAAATATTACCGCTAACCGAAACAATTTTAATCATCTGACGTTCCTCCCACTACGAGCGATAGACGTTCCACCATCTCATCTATACGCTTATCTTTTAAACGGTAACTAACTGGATTAACAATTAAACGAGAAGTAATTGCCTGAATATGTTCAAGCTCTACAAGTCCATTCTCTCTTAATGTGCGTCCTGTTGAGACAATATCAACAATTCGATCAGCTAAACCAATTAGAGGAGCAAGCTCAATTGAACCATTCAATTTAATAATTTCCACTTGCTCTCCTTGTTCACGGAAATACTTTGATGCTACCGCAGGATACTTCGTCGCTACCTTAGGTGCTACATCATTAACATCTGGGTAAGGCAATCCCGCGACCGCCAAATAACAGTCACTAATATGCAAATCCAATACCTCATACACGTCTCTTTCTTCCTCAAGCATTGTATCTTTGCCCGCAATACCTAGATCAGCAACACCATGTTCAACATAAGTCGGAACATCCATCGGTTTTGCAAGAATGAAACGCAGTGATTCTCGTTCAACTTCAATAATTAACTTACGGGAATCATCAAATTCAGGTGGTAATTCATAACCAGCTTCACGCAACAATTGTGCTGCTTCTTCAAATATTCTTCCCTTAGGCATGGCGATCGTTAACACATCTCTCATCCTTCATTCTCCTTTCCAGCAGCACCGATACAATAGATGACCTCTTGATAACGTTTTGTTAATGCATCAACTTGTTCAACCCCAGCAATATCTTGCATCACAACTCGCTGTCCTTCTGTTCGATTCTCGAGGGCAAGCCTTAAGGCGTCTTGTTTCCGTTCTTCACTAAATAAGATTAACTTAATAGGAGCACTTACTTCAGTCTTCTCTAACGCTTCTACAAGACGATCAAGGCGAATTCCAAACCCTGTTGCGGGAGCAGGGCAGTCAAACTTATTCAACAATTGATCATAACGTCCACCGTTACATAATAAGAAACCTAACTTTTGCGCATAACCTTCAAACAAAATTCCAGTATAATAACTCATGTGACTAACAAGATTTAAGTCGATTTTCACAAACTCAGTAACTCCATAAGCTTCTAACGTTTCCCATAACTCTTCTAATTCAGCTAACGCTTCAAGTGCTTTCGTATTCTTTGTAAGCTCACGTGCTTGAGCAAAGGTTCCCTTACCTCCTCGTAACTTAAGTAATTGAAGCAATAATTGTTTATCAATTGAAGATAACGGCAAGCCTTTGACATGTTCTCGATAACCGACATAATTCTTCTCATATAAATAACGTTTAAGTAATGCTGCTCTCTCTTCATTACCCAATATCTCTACAAATAACGCTCTCACAAATCCAATATGACCGAGAGCAACTGTAAACTGATCAAGCCCAGCATGTTTTAATGTATGAATCATTAATGCTATTACTTCTGCATCAGCACTACTCGTACTATCACCTATTAACTCAACTCCAACCTGCTCGAATTCTGCAGGTCGCCCTCCTTCACGTTGTTGTGATCGGAAAACA
Organism: Bacillus solimangrovi; assembly: GCF_001742425.1. Lineage (GTDB taxonomy): Bacteria > Bacillota > Bacilli > Bacillales > Bacillaceae_N > Bacillus_AV > Bacillus_AV solimangrovi. The sequence continues at coordinate 159,177 of NZ_MJEH01000033.1, read as the reverse complement.
TTTGTATCGTAAGCAAGTCTAAGTGGCAAACCTTGCTCCTTCAAACGTGATGCAGCTATTCTTGCAATAGGTGCTGTCATATCTGGACGAAGCACTAATGTATGTCCTTGTTGATCTAATAACTTAAACAACTGCTGATCTAATATAGCCGAAGCTGCTCCAACCGTTTCATAATATTCTAATGTAGGGGTTTCAATCTGTTCATAACCCCATCTTTCGATTTCTTGTTCCATTTCCCTTCGAACCGTTCGCTTCATTTCAAATAATGATGGCAATGTATCCCTCATACCAAGCGGTTTTTCAAACATAAATAATTTTGACACACCATCCACATCCTCTTTATGTTAAATACTTTCACTTTAGTTCGCTAATATGGTAGTAAGATGAAGTTATATTGTAGTTTACACAGATATTTCTGAACAGTCAATATGAAATTAGTTAACAGCTTAATCCTTACTTTTACTTGCACATTTTTATCTTAGTTACAAGTTTTTAACCATTGTACTTTCAGTATTCGCATTAGATGAAATAGAATGACCAAATAATCTCACGTTTAAAACTTAGCAAACGCAAACAGACTCATTAAATGAACGTTTAATTAATTTCTTATTATTCAGACAGATAATAATAAAAAAGAACTAGTCAGCCTATCTTCGCCAACCAGTTCATGTTTTATTTGTTTAGTCTTTTCGTTCACGCGCTTCCCGTTCTTCCTTTGTATAAATAATTCGCATTGGATTACCACCAGCTAATGCTCCTGCTGGAACATCTCGATGGACAAGTGTTCCTGCCGATACAACAGCGCCTTCACCAATTTTTACACCTGGTAAGATCGTTGAATTGGCTCCTATCATTACTTCATCTCCAATTTCAACCTCACCTAACCGATATTCATTGATTAGATACTCGTGTGCCAATATCGTTGTATTGTACCCAATGACTGAGTTCTTTCCCACTTTAATCATCTCTGGAAACATAATATCTGGGACAACTTGAAAGGCAAATGCAGTCCTTTCACCAACTTCCATTCGTAAGAGCGTACGATATAACCAATTTTTCATTCCAAAAAAAGGCGTGTATCTGGCAATGAGTATGACTAAGACATTTTTGAACACTTTAAAAAACGAGACCGTTTTATACACTTGCCAAAGTGAATTTGCTCCTTCAACAGGATAACGAGTCGTTCTTCTCACTATGTTTCATCTCCAACAATCGATAATAAGTCAGACGGATGTTCAAGCATATAATCTGGATGGTAGCTTTCTAAGTATTCACGTCCTTTAACTGCCCAAGCTACTCCTGCTGTTAAGACATTTGCATTCTTTCCTGCTTCAATATCATGTGAATTGTCACCGATCATCATTGCACTTTCAACATTTGATCCAAGCTGTGATAACGCAAGATTCACTGGTTCAGGATCTGGTTTTGCATGTGTAACATCATCTAGTGTGACAACAACATCAAAATAAGCATCAAGTCCTGTTAGTTTCAGACCCATTTCAACGGTAGGACGTATCTTAGTTGTAACAATACCTAACTTATAGCCACGTTCGTGTAATGTTTTTATCGTATCTACTACACCATCAAATGCCGTGACAAGCTCATCATGCTTCTCATGATTGAATGTTCGATATGTTTGAACCATTTCATCTAATTTATTTGGGTTCAACTCTTGAAAGCTTTCTTCTAATGGTGGTCCCATAAATTTCAGAACATCGTCTTCCTTATATTGACCCGGAAAATATTTTTCTAATGTGTGCACGAAAGATAAAATAATCAATTTATTAGTATCAATTAAAGTGCCATCTAAATCAAATAAAAGTGTATCAACCTTCATATGTCGCTTCCTTCCTTTGCGAATGTTGCAATCTATTCCATACAAACGAGACAACTGCTGTTAATAATATTGCTGTTATGAGTCGGATAGCTAAGAGTGGCCACACTGGAATTCCTAAAGGGATAAAGATAAGCGTGTCTTCTATAACGGCATGACATGCGACTAAAAAGATAAAAGCCAAATACAAATCCTTCTGCTCAACACCATCTTCTTCAACTGCTTGGATCATTACACCCGCACCGTATGCAAGCCCAAATACTAGACCTGCAGCTAACGTTGTCGTTGTATTCTCTTTCATTCCTAGTACCCTTGTAAAAGGAGACATCCATCGTGAAAAGACATCCAGCCATGATAGTTCCTTCATTACTTGAATAAAGACCATTAACGGAATTACAATTATAGCAAGTTGAATAACTCCGAGCCCTGCTTTCTCAATTGCTTCAAGTATAATGTTTGCCCAGCCTGTTACGTTTTCTTCACTTGATGAGATCATTCCGTATTTTGCAAGTTGATCTCCACCATTCCAAACGATATTAATTATGAAAGCTGAAACCAATGCGAGTCCGACTCGTACAATAACAATGACCCATAACTTAATACCAACCTTTGCCGCAACAGTGGTCTCAATAATTAAGTTATGAGAAAAAGACAGCATAACCGCTAAAATAAACACTTCTTTCACTGTTAAATCAAGTGTTAAGATTGCACCAATCGATGCGTATAAATTAAGGAAATTCCCTAGTACAAGCGGAATAGCCGCATCTCCTGATAGTCCAATCCACTTCATAAATGGTTCAACCTTTTCAATAATCCACAAAAGAATAGGAGTATATTGCAGCAATGAAACAATCAAAGTAATAGGAAAAATCACTTTCCCTAATGTCCATGTTGTCGCTAGCCCTGCCTTCACCCCACGCATGACCATTTGCATTAAACTCCTCCTCATATCTACAAAACAATTACTATTTTATTTAATCGGATCCCAATATCGTTTAATAACTTTTCCTGTCATCCTTCGAATAACAATGATCGCTATTGCAGCTAATATTAATCCAATTGAGATTACTTGAGCAATTCGTAACGATTCCGTTAACATTAAACTATCAGTCCGCAAACCTTCAATAAAGAATCGACCAATTGAATACCAAATCACATAACTTAAGAAAATCTCGCCACGTTTTAAGTTAACTTTACGCAATGAAATAAGAACGAAAAAGCCGATTATATTCCAAATCGATTCATATAGGAACGTCGGGTGATGGTATGCACCATTGATATACATTTGATTAATAATAAACTTCGGTAAAAACAGACTCTCAAGAAACTGTCGTGATACTTCTCCACCAAATGCCTCTTGGTTCATGAAGTTTCCCCAACGTCCTATTGCTTGTCCGATAATAATACTCGGTGCAGCAATATCAGCTACATGCATAAACGAGTAATTCTTTCGTTTCGTTATAATATAACCAGTGATTAAAGCTCCAATCAGACCGCCATGAATCGCCAATCCACCCTTCCAAATCGCTATAATATCACCCGGATTCTGTGAATAATAGTCCCATGAAAAAATCACATAATATAGACGAGCTGAAAGGATAGCGATCGGAATCGCAAATAATACAATATCGGTAATCATCTCTTTCGGATAACCGTGTCGCACACTTTCCCTTGTCGCCAAAGAAAGTGCAAGTAAAGCACCCATTGCAATAATTACGCCATACCAATAAATTGTTAGTGGTCCAAGTTCCAAAAAGACCCTATCTAACTGCTGAATTTCTTCCATTATTAAACACCCACTCCTTCTCCCAACATGATATCACTTAAAAATCATCATGTTCAGTATCTTCTATTACATCTGTCAATCGATTAGAGAACTGTTCTGCTGCATTAACACCCATACGTTTTAGACGGAAGTTCATAGCGGCTACTTCAATAATAACTGCCAAGTTTCGACCTGGACGAACAGGGACTGTAAGCTTTGGTACATTCGTATCGATGATCTTCATCATTTCCTCTTCAAGACCAAGTCTGTCATATTGCTTGGACTGATCCCATAACTCTAAATTTATAACGAGGGAAATCTTCTTATAATTTCGAACCGCACCTGCGCCAAATAACGTCATCACATTAATAATCCCTACACCACGTATCTCAAGAAGATGCTGAATTAAATCAGGAGAATTCCCAATTAAAGAAGATTGATCTTCTTGACGAATTTCAACACAGTCATCAGCGACTAATCGATGTCCACGCTTCACAAGCTCGAGTGCTGTTTCACTCTTACCAACACCACTCTGTCCCGTAATCAGTACACCTACACCATACACATCAACCAGAACACCGTGAATCGCTGTTGTTGGAGCTAACTTACCTTCTAAATAATTTGTTAATAAACTAGATAACCTTGTTGTCTTATAAGGAGAACGCATAATTGGCACATCATTACGCTTAGATGATTCAATTAATTCTGGTGGAATTTCTAATTCTCTTGAAATAAAAATTCCTGGTGTAATATCCGTACAGAGACGTTCCATCCGATCCTTACGCTCTAATCCATTTAATCCATTAAGGAATGAAAGTTCTGTCTTACCTAATAACTGTAGTCGCTCAGCTGGATAATATGCAAAATACCCCGCCATTTCTAGGCCAGGTCGAGAAATATCACTCGTCGTAATCGGACGGTTAATCCCTTCCTCTCCACTGATAAGCTCAAGCTTGAACTTTTCAATAACATCTTTCGTCTGAACTTTTGCCATAGTTGATTCCCCTTTATCATCAGATCTTAACGAGAATTCATGCACTTTGTCTGCATTTTTTCTAAAAGATACATTTTTGCAAATATGTACAATACATGGTCCTATTTTAGCATTATTTGTTGTTAGAATAAAAATAACAAGCCATATTTCACAAATACCCTTATTTCTTTTCTCAAAAAAAAGCCCCTTCACTTGAGGAGCATTTCATCATTTTTCTATTAACCTTTCAACGACAAGCTTTTGTATCAAAAGGTTCAATAAAGAAATTATTATTGCTGCAAGAATCGCTGTACCAAAACCATCGATGACAAAAGATTCTCCCATCAATGTTTGTGCAATCATAAGTGTAAATGCATTAATAATAAAGAGGAAAAAACCTAGTGACAACACAGTTACTGGCAAAGTAAGCAGTACTAAAATAGGTTTGACAATAACATTTAAGATAGAGAGCAATACACTTGCCAGTATTGCTGCTTGAATACCTTCTAAATAAAATGAATCTAAATAGTTTGAAACGATAATAAGCACGATGCTATTAACGAGTAAATGAATAAGCCACTTCATCCCTCTATATATCCTGGGTCCTTAGGAATGGCTAACATTGCAATAATATAACCTAATACAAATGGGAAAATTGCAGTAGCAAACATCAAAATTATAAATAATACACGTAATAATGTTGCATCCATATTTATATACTGTGCAAGTCCCCCCAATACCCCAGCTACCTTACGATTATGCTGTGAACGATATAATTTTTTCACGGTTGCTCCTCCTCATACATTAAAGAAGATGTTCAAAAAGTAAGGGGAAAATGACTATCGAATAACTGCGTTGGCTCGCTTTTTTCACTCCTCATGTACCCTACAAACGTACACTCCGGTGCCGGGACCTTCGCCGTCTTGTTCTTCTCCGTCCTTTTTGAACACAATCTTATAAGTGTTTAACTGTAATTGAACCTGCTTTTGTTTCTGCATCTAGTTGAAGAGATTGTTCTTGTCCTTCACTTGCAACAAATTTCAATTCTTTCTGCACAACATCCCGAGTTTCATCGATCTTCGTCATATCGTTCAAATAACAGCCAAGATGACCTAAATTAGATTTCAATTTACCATTTACCTCCATAAACTTTGGTACTAAGATAACCACTCCACCAGTTTTTGCATTTAAAAATGCTCTTCGACAATTTGAGTCTGTTAACTTACATTCTATATTCCCACTGAAGCTTTGAATATCAGTTTTCTCGTATGATCCGTGAACATTTATTCTGCCATTCAATGTTTCAACTTCAAGTTCATTTGCTTGGCTATGTTCAATCATCACTTTTCCATTCGCAGCTTCAAGTTCAATATCATTACTTATGATATGGGAACACCTTATTCCACCATTGGCGGTCTTTACTTGCAGTGATTTTACATCTAATTTCTCACTTGTTACTTGACCATTAAATACACGAATGTTAATTTTCTCATAATCTTTTCTAGGAATGAATAATGTACTTTTCACTTTGATTGTTTTACGCTGAATAGAAAGATACAATCGTTGTCCTTCAGTGGTAAAACGAGTATCATTCATAAACACTTGACGTGCTTCTTCTTCATCCCTTGCTTTAAAAACTTGCGCCTCACATTCTAAACGAACATCTTTTTCATCCCATGGCTCACATCGAATATCTCCATTAGCTATATCAATGAATAGTGAAGTTAGTTCTACATCACGATGCTGAAATATATGACGCACAAGATGTGGTGTACCAAAGTTAAAGTCAAAATCGACCTCTTTAATCTTTTTGATCGCTGTATCAACAAAGTCAGCTAACTTTTGTTTCTTATTTCCTTCTGTTTGATACGTTCTCTCACTATTCCAATCAACATCAACAGAAGGCACTGTCTCCTTATTCATACGTTCAGGCCTTTTATCGACAGACTCTAACAAAGTAAACGCTTCGTCAGCAGAAATCATTCCTTCCTCTAACATTTTTAGAATACGTTTACGCTCATCAGACATCTTTTTTCCTCCTATGATTTAAAGTTTTATTTCACACTCAAACAAAATCAAATTACTTCTCGTGTAAAATATATATCTACCTAGTTGTTTTTGAACTTTTCAGAAAAGTAATCATGCAGTTGCAATTAGCGGAGTACTTGAATTCCTTTGACTATATTCCAAATCACAACAATTACATTAATGGCCATAATAATTACAAAAAAGAGAATAAATAATAACGATGGCTCTCCACCAGCTAAACTAGTCGTAATAACCAATATAATCCCAGCCACAAATGACAAAAACGGAAGTAAATGTGATAATAAAGCAGACTTAGCGTGATCCTTTAATTCTCTATCGTCAGATACAAAATAAACTACGATTGGAAAGATGAAACCCGCGAAGAAAATACTAAAATAACATAATGATGAAAGTACCTTATTTGTCTCCATATCTCTTTCCCCCCTCTTGTCATTATATACGGTTCTATATTTAATAATGTTTCAAATTCTGGTTATAAAGTAGAAAAAAAGAAAGCACTAAAGCTAACGTGTCAGAAAGTTAGCCACTCCATTTCATGACCCAACTCTTAAACTTAAGTACTCATCAACACTATAAAATAGACATCTCTTTTCTAGTCTCTGCATAAGAGACAAGAAGCATTGAGTTAATCAATGAAACATACGCATTTCGCTAAGCGGTGAACGCAGGGGCTCGTTCACATTGAGATGCAACAGTGATTGATCATAACTTCTTCAACAACCTTATCAAGAAAAATCCCTGACCGATTGTTTTTAATCACAAACGATCAGGGATTAATATTTAAAACCTGAATTTTTACTAGTTAGTGTCTCTCAATTTATTCCAGCTTCTATTGCACTTTCACTTCTACTTTATCTAATCGTTCATCCATACGCTTACGGTCACGTTCAATTACAGGCCGTAAATATTTACCTGTATATGATTGAGCTTCTTCACAAATTACTTCTGGTGTGCCTGTGGCAATTATTTGTCCACCCTTCTCTCCACCTTCTGGTCCTAAATCAATAATATGATCTGCTGTCTTAATGACATCAAGGTTATGCTCGATAACAAGAACAGTATCTCCATTATCAACAAGACGTTGTAACACCTTTAATAATCGAGAAATATCGTCCACATGTAATCCTGTGGTTGGCTCATCTAAAATGTAAAGTGATCTTCCCGTTGAACGTCGATGTAATTCTGATGCAAGCTTAACCCGCTGTGCCTCGCCACCTGAAAGTGTTGTTGCAGGTTGTCCAAGCTTCACATAACTTAATCCTACATCATAAATTGTCTGTAACTTCCGTTTAATCTTCGGTATGTTACTGAAAAATTCGACTGCATCTTCAACAGTCATATCAAGAATGTTAGCGATATTTTTATTCTTATACTTCACTTCTAATGTTTCACGGTTATATCGTTTACCTTCACACACTTCGCAAGGAACGTATACGTCAGGCAAGAAATGCATTTCAATCTTTATAATCCCATCTCCACGACAAGCTTCACAACGTCCACCTTTAACATTAAAGCTAAAGCGTCCCTTCTTATAACCACGAATCTTCGCCTCATTTGTTTGAGCAAATACATCACGAATATCATCAAACACCCCAGTATATGTTGCAGGATTAGAACGAGGTGTTCTTCCGATTGGCGATTGATCAATATCAATGACTTTATCAAGTTGCTCAATCCCTTTGATCTCCTTATTTGCACCCGGTTTCGCCTTCGCCCTATGGAGCTTTTGAGCAAGTGTTTTATAAAGAACTTCATTCACTAGCGTACTCTTTCCTGAGCCAGAAACTCCAGTTACACATGTAAATAGTCCTAACGGAATCGATGCATTGACATTTCTAAGGTTATTCTCTTTTGCACCCTTTATTTCAAGCTTACGTTCTTCGGATTTTCTGCGCTCAACTGGAAGGGAAATGAATTTTTCACCTGATAAATATTGTCCAGTTAATGACTTAGGATCATTCATCACGTACTCAGGTGATCCTTCTGAAATAATTTGCCCTCCATGTGCTCCTGCTCCTGGACCAATATCAATTAGATGATCAGCAGCAAGCATCGTATCTTCATCGTGTTCAACAACAATTAACGTATTCCCGATATCACGCATGTTCTTTAACGTATCGATCAAACGATCATTATCACGTTGATGCAAACCAATTGATGGCTCATCTAAAATATAGAGAACACCTGTTAAACGAGAGCCAATTTGGGTTGCAAGTCGTATCCGTTGTGCTTCACCACCTGAAAGAGTACCTGCAGCACGATTTAACGTTAAATACTCTAATCCTACATTTACGAGGAATCCCAACCTTTCATTAATCTCTCGTAAAATAAGGCGTGCAATTTGCATATCTTTTTCACTTAAGACAAGCTCATCAATAAAGCGATGTGAATCTTGTACAGATAGTGTAGTGATTTCTCCAATATGTTTATCATTAATTAATACAGCTAAGCTTTCCTTTTTCAACCGATGACCTTTACAAGTAGGGCACGCCTTCTGTGCCATATACTTTTCCATTTGTTCACGAACATAGTCTGAACTAGTTTCACGATAACGCCGCTCTATATTATGTATAACCCCTTCAAAGAAAATATGGTTCTCCCGTACTTGACCGAAGTCATTCTCATAACGGAAGTAAATCTTATCGTCGCCACTCCCATACAGCACTTTGTCTAATTGGATTTTCGGTATATCCTTAATCGGAACGTCCATATCTATTCCATAATGGGTACACACACTTTCCAAAAGCTTAGGATAATACTGAGAACTAGTTGGTTCCCATGGCGCAAGGGCATGATTATTTAAAGAGCGCTCCCAATCTGGAATGACTAAGTCAAGGTCTACCTCTAGCTTCGTACCTAAACCATCACATTTCGAACAAGCACCATAAGGACTGTTAAAAGAAAACATTCTCGGTTCAAGTTCACCAATTGAAAACCCACAATGTGGACAAGCATGATGTTCACTGAATAACAATTCTTCTCCATCAATAATGTCAACCATTACATTTCCTTCGGCTAATCGAAGAGCTGTTTCAACTGAATCGGCTAATCGAGATTGGATTCCATCTTTAATGACAACTCGATCAATGACGACTTCAATTGAATGTTTCTTGTTCTTCTCAAGTTCAATTTCTTCACTTACTTCTCGCATTTCACCATTAACACGTATTCTCACGTACCCTTGTTTCTTAATCTCTTCAATTACTTTGACGTGTGTTCCTTTTCTGCCAGATACGATCGGTGCTAATACTTGCAACTTTGTTCTCTCAGGATACTCCATAATTCGATCAACCATTTGCTCGACTGTTTGAGAAGTAATTTGAATACCATGTTTCGGACAAACAGGCTTCCCAATGCGCGCAAACAATAACCGTAAATAATCATATATTTCCGTAACGGTACCTACAGTTGAACGAGGGTTACGGCTTGTCGTTTTTTGATCAATCGAAATTGCAGGTGATAGACCTTCAATCGAATCTACATCTGGTTTATCCATTTGACCTAAAAATTGACGTGCATACGCTGAAAGTGATTCAACATATCGACGTTGACCTTCGGCATAAATCGTATCAAATGCTAACGATGACTTTCCTGAACCTGACAAACCTGTTACAACAACAAGCTTATCACGTGGTATTTGTACATCTATATTTTTCAAATTATGTGCACGGGCACCTTTTACAACAATCTCTTTCATCGACATATTCTTTGACCCTTCCTCTCTATCTTATTCGCCCTTTAATTCGATTAACAAATCACGTAATTCTGCTGCTCGTTCAAAATCTAGAGCCTTGGCAGCTTCCTTCATTTCTTGTTCCATTTTCTCAATCATTTCCTTCTGTTCATCCTTGTTCATCTTAGACAAGTTAGGCATACCTTCATTTTGCTCAGTATCCTCTGCCTCATAAGTTGCTTTTATTACATCACGAATGTCTTTTTGAATAGTTTTCGGAGTAATACCGTGCTCATCATTATATTTTTCTTGAATCTCACGACGACGTTCCGTTTCATCAATTGCAATTCTCATCGAGTCAGTAATTTTATCTGCATACATAATTACGTGACCCTCTGCATTTCGTGCAGCACGACCCATCGTCTGGATGAGCGAGCGTTGTGAACGTAGGAATCCTTCTTTATCTGCATCTAAAATCGTGACAAGTGATACTTCTGGAATGTCTAATCCTTCTCGTAGTAAGTTAATTCCAACGAGAACATCATACTTACCTATTCGTAAATCACGAATAATTTCAATTCGTTCTAATGTATCAATTTCCGAATGTAGATAAGCGACTTTAATGCCTACCTCTTTCAAATAATCTGTTAAGTCTTCAGACATTTTCTTCGTTAACGTTGTAACGAGTGTTCGTTCATTTCGTTCTACTCGTTTATTAATTTCACCTAATAAGTCATCAATTTGTCCTTCAATCGGACGAATATCAACGGTTGGGTCAAGTAATCCTGTCGGCCGAATAATTTGCTCAATCATCACTGGAGTATGGTCTTGTTCATAAGGACCAGGTGTTGCCGAAACATATACAATTTGATGAATATGCTCCTCAAACTCTTCAAATTGTAACGGACGGTTATCTAATGCAGATGGCAAGCGAAATCCGTGATCTACTAGCACTTGCTTTCGTGCCTTATCACCGTTAAACATCCCTCTCACTTGGGGTAACGTCACGTGTGATTCATCAACAACAATTAAGGAGTCTTTCGGAAAGAAGTCCATTAATGTATAAGGTGTTGAACCAGCAGGACGTAACGTTAAATGACGTGAATAATTCTCAATTCCGGAACAGAAGCCCATCTCCTGCATCATCTCAATGTCATAACGTGTCCGTTGTTCGATGCGCTGAGCTTCTAGTAACTTCTCATCGTCACGTAACTCCTTCAGACGTTCTTCAAGTTCCTTCTCAATATTTTGAATAGCAACCTTCATCTTCTCTTCACGAGTAACGAAGTGTGATGCGGGGAAGATCGCAACATGTTCGCGGTCACCGATAATCTCTCCAGTTAACTTATCTACTTCTCGAATTCGGTCAATCTCATCTCCGAAAAATTCGATCCGAATACAACGCTCATCTTTTGAAGCAGGTATAATTTCAACAATGTCTCCACGCACACGGAATGTCCCACGTTGGAAATCAATATCATTGCGATTATATTGAATATCAACGAGCGAATGTAACAACTGATTCCGCTCCATTTCCATACCAACTCGTAATGATACAACTAGTTCTTTATATTCTTCAGGTGAACCTAAACCGTATATGCAAGAAACACTCGCTACAATAATGACATCATCTCGTTCAAACAGTGAAGTTGTAGCTGAATGACGAAGTTTATCAATTTCATCATTCGTGCTAGAATCCTTTTCAATAAACGTATCTGTTGAAGGTACGTATGCTTCAGGTTGATAATAGTCATAATAACTTACGAAATATTCAACTGCGTTATTTGGAAAGAAATCCTTGAATTCACTATATAACTGACCTGCAAGTGTCTTATTATGCGCAATTACCAATGTTGGCTTATTGATTTCTTTGATAACATTTGAAATCGTGAACGTCTTACCAGTACCTGTTGCACCTAGTAACGTTTGATGTTTCTTACCGCTCTCTATCCCCTCCACAAGTTGTTTTATTGCATTAGGCTGATCTCCTTGTGGCTTATACTTTGACACTAATTCAAACTGCTCGTTCACTTCATAACCTCCGTTCCTTCCTTCATTTTCTAATAATATTGTATCATAAACTGTTCCGTGAAAACGAAAAAAACGAACTGATATTCGCATTTTTTTCTACTGTACATTTCAATCCTTAACAAACTACATCCACAGCCTCCAATAAAAAATTCTTTCTTCAAGTAACTTCACCATCAACTTGACATATTCATTTGTTATATTTAAAGAAAGGAATTACGTGACTGACATTAAGATTAATCCTTACAACACAGATGACATTGTGATTGATTAAATAGCTTAATTTACTATGAAAATCCATACCCATAAATCAATTTTTAATTGGACACTATAATTTTAGACAGAGTAATATTAATCTTTTTTTCACATCAACCTGCACAATTATTCATACCGTTATACTTTTTTTCATTATGATATATACATTTTCTCCAAACCATTCTGCAATTGTTGAATCTACTAATCGAATGAACATGATGTACTTACTCGGATAGATTTGATGGGAATCTTAATATAATTCGATGAAAAGGGGGGCAATTCATTGTTTCGAACATCAAAAAAGAAAATGTCTTTACTTCGATATTGGACGACACGTTATTTTATTACATTATGTATTGGATTAATGATTATCGCATTCATATCAGTTATATGGATTAGACAGACAACTTTAGAGAATCGTCTAAATGTGACGAATATTTTAGCAGAAGAAATTGCTGACCGTGTTGTTAACCAAGAAGGGCAAATCTATTTTGGTAAGAACTTAGTGCGTGTGTTAGAAGATCGTGCAAAGCTATTGAACATTGAAGACAAATTTAACCTCTATATTACTAGTAATGAGGGCAAATTGTTTTTCAAAAAGCCAAAAGTAATATCAAAAAGTACATATAGATTTGTTCGTACTGTTTTACAAAACGATAGTTCTTTACAAAAGCTGAAGTTACGAAATGGTGAACCACTTTACGTTATCAAAACACCGATAGAGGTAGACGGTACACAATTAGGTTGGGTCATTATTTCACAGGAGAAAAAGAATTTAATAAAGGTCAATCAAGAGTACGGATTGCTTGCTACTTTATTAATTAGCTTAGCTTTGCTAGGATGGGGTGTCATCTATGTTTTGTCCCGTAATCTATCTAAACCTATCCAAAGTGTAGCAAATGCTGCCAAAGAAATTCAAAGTGGATCATACGACATTCAATTAAACAATTCATTTAGAGAAAAAGAGCTAGATGAATTGGTGCAATCATTCAAACAAATGTCTTCACGTTTACAACAATTAGAAGCGCTCAGATCAGAACTTCTTGCTAGTGTAACACATGAATTAAAAACTCCTGTCACTTCTATTAGTGGACTTATACAAGCACTTAAGGATGAAGTAGTTCGGGGAGATGAGGCGAAAGAATTCTTATCCATTGCCTTAAATGAAACAAGTCGTTTGCAAACAATGGTACAAGACTTATTAGACTTTAATTCCTTTGCTGCTGGTGTCGTTCATGTTGAGCCTGAAGTGCACAATTTGAACAAGCTATTGCAAGAAATTGTCTACCAATGGCGCATTTTATATAAGAAAGACCTTGTAAATACAGAAATTTCCTTGCCAGAAGATGATATCTTCGTATCAGTCGATGCTAATCGATTGCAACAAATTATCGTGAACTTACTTAACAATGCACAACAAGCACTCGACACAAACGGGCTTATTCAACTTATCTTATATGTAAATGAGAACAAACAAGCTCACATTGATATTATAGATAATGGAACAGGTATCAACAAATCCGAACAAAATCTTATCTTTGAACGTTTTTATAGAGGGGAAGAAAAGAAACACAAGGTTAGAGGATTAGGAATTGGATTACCTTACAGCCTTATGCTCGCTCAATCCATGCATGGAAACTTATATTTAAAAAGTAGTTCTCCTAACGGGACAACGTTCACCATTGTTCTACCCCAAGCTAATATGTAACCTCTATCTTATATAAGAAACAAATGAACACATAATAATCCCCCCTTCAAGACGATGATTTTCATCATGAAGAGGGGATTATTATACTTCTAACAATTTCCAGAACATTCATTTCATTGTTACGAACATTTACAGTAATTCAAGTGCACGATATAACAAAACTGCAAATTCAGATTGCTTCATTTCTGTGTCTGGCTTAAATGAGCCATCGTTATAACCTGTGATCATTTTTTCATTTATCGCATAAGCAACTTCTTGATAGCCTTCATGTGAACGACTAAAGTCATTAAATGATACAGCTTGCTGCTTTTTACTTTGCTCGTCAAATTCTCCTAACACTCCTACAATTTTCTTTACCGCTTCAGCTCTAGTAAGAAGCTTGTTTGAATTTAAGGAATTTGAACTATCGATAACATTCTTATTTATCATATAAGAGACGACATTTGAGTTCGTTAATTCGATTTCAGATCGGTTCATTTTAAGCAATGCATTTTTAAACATTGTCATAGCTTGTCCTTCTGTAATTGACTTATTAGGACTAAAGTCTTTCTCTATAATTTGTAATTCTTTTAATCTCTCAATATATGAATAAGCCCAATAGCCTTCATTATAAACTTCCTTTTTGACAGGTACTTTCACTTCTACTTGCTTCGGTTCTTTTAAGACTTTCCTCGCTCCAATATACCTTGCTCCCCAATAAAACGGATCATTAATTGATGATATGATAACACCACTTGAGGTTGAAGAATGGATAAACTTTCCATCTCCTATGTATATGCCATTGTGTGAAGGTCCAGATCGATATGTTGAAAAGAAAACGAGGTCACCTTTCTCTAAATTACTCTTTGAAACTGGTGTACCGATATTGTATTGTTGATCAGATGTTCGTGGTAACGTAATACCAGCTTTTTTGAACACATACTGTGTATAACCAGAACAGTCGAATCCATTTGGTGTCGTTCCACCCCATGAATATGGAACACCTTTATATTTGTTTGATATTTCGATTAGATTATCAACCTTACTAGAAGCATCTGTTACTGTTGGAACCGCTAACAACATTACGGCTAATGAAACTGAATGAATAATCTTCTTTCTCATCTTCACGATGCAATACTCCTCCTATAAACATGATGTTAAACAATGATGTTTTTTCCTCGTTTATATGGATGTCTCTTTAATGAATCGGAAGAGATAACCATCATTTCGCATTAGTTTATTCGATTTCCTGCAATACCAATCCTTCTCTTAATCCACGTTCATTATAAAGGAGATAATTCAGGTACAAGTAGTAAGATTCGCTTTAAATATGAACATTCTGTGACACTTTAAAGCTCAAAAGAAAAATTTTCCTGTATTTTTAAAATGGTATAACAACTTTCATTTACAATGAAATATTAATTTAATTTTGTTACCTTTTTGTTATTTTTCAAAACAAAAAAAGAGGGTCACATTTTGACCTCTCCAACTTCAATTAAACATATTTATTGTTCATATTTAAGTAATAATTGTTCGCTTCTAACCCTTCTGCTATTGTTTCTCGATTCTTCGCGATACTTATAAATAATGTCTTCGCATTCTGGCTCTGTTCACCTAATTGAGTAGATAATTGTACTAACTGATCTTTCTCCTGCTCAACTTGATCAATGAATCTCTTAATATCTTTGAATATCTGCTCTGAATCATTAGCTTTTTCCTTCCCACTTTCAGCAAATGAAACACCTGTATTTGAAATTTCTTCAATTAACTCAATTTCCTTCAATAAATCAGTAATAGAATCTTCAGCTTCCTTCGTAGCTTTCGTGCTTTGATCTGACAGCTTCCTAACCTCTTGTGCTACGACGTTAAAACCTCTGCCTGCTTCACCTGCTCTAGCAGCTTCTATTGATGCATTTAACGCAAGCAAATTCGTTTGTGAAGAAAATTTCTTAAGGGAAGAAATAATGCCAATTAACGAATTGGACAGTTCAGTTAAAGTATTAATTTTATTTAACATAGCATTTGACTGTTCCATTAAATCATCCATAAACTTAACATTCTCAGCTACTTTTTCAATTCCTTCATTTGTATGTACAGAAGCTTTCGAAACATTTCCATTTACTTGTTGAGAAACAATAGATATTTCTGATGAAGTATCCACCATTTCTTCTGCCCCTTTTAGAAATTCATTCATATATTGTTTTTGCTCTTCCATAACCTGTTGTGCCTTTTGCACAACATTTTTTCTATCCTGCCTAACATCGCTCTCCATTTCTCACCACACCCCTATACCAATTACTTTAACTAACTATGCTTATTAATAGAAAAAATTTCTTCTTTTTTAAATATATCATAATCACTAACAAGTACAGGTACAGTAACTTCACCTATTTTTTCTTGCAATGCTGCTCTTTTCTCTGGATGCTCAAACAAATTAACAATCGAGATGTCGATGTTAATAGAATTAAGAAACTGAACGGCTTTGTAACACATAGTACAACCCGTTATGATATATAACTTATACTGTGTGCTCATTTTAATCACGTCCTCTATAAGTGCCTATGCATATTGTATTAAGTCTAAAACAAGTTATCCGTAACCTAACTTACAATTATGATATAATCCTATACACTACTTTACCGTTGTTCATACAATAAATATTGGAAGGTGATTGTTGATGGATAAATTATCACTCTTGTCACAAATCAACTTATTAGATGAACTACCTATGGAAGAATTGAAGGTTATTGACGAAATAAGTGAGATGCAACCGATTAAAAAAGGGACGATCATACTTGATCCAATAAACCGTTTAGAAGCCATTTTTCTATTAAAAAAAGGGCAAGTCCGCTTATATAGAATGAACGCACAAGGAAAGCAATTTACAGTTGATATATTAATTGATGGGAGTATTTTCGGTGAAACATCTACACTTTCTTTAACAGACGATGAAATCTATGCTGAAGCAATGACCGACTGTTACATTTGTATGATGGGAAAAAAGGAATTTGAAACGTTTATTGAGGAAAACCCTAAGATCGCAATTAAATTCATTAATATCTTATCTGCTCGTCTCAAAGAGATTTACAGCATGAGTGAAAAAATTGCATTAAGCGATGTCAAACATCGTATTTTATATTTATTACTTAATTTAAGCGAAAAATCAGGTAAACGAAACAAAGAATGGCAAACGATTAATGTGAAGCTCACCCACTTAGACATCGCGAATATGATCGGCTCTACCCGAGAGACGACAAGCGCAATTATAAGTCAATTCAAAAAGGATGGTATTCTTAAGAAAGGAATCCGTTCATTATCAATACATGAAGCAAAAGCAAGAGAACAATTAGAAAGAATGTAGTCAAAAAATAACTATTGTAATTCTAGAGTGTGGAGAAATCATATATTTCTCCACACTCTATTATATTTGCTCAAAAAATCTATGTAACGATAACCTCTTCTAACCTTCACCTTCAATTACTATACATTCTATTTACAATACCACCTGTAATCTTATGATTGGTCAACTATGTGCATATTGCTGTTTGGTACTTATTCCATTTACTATAAATCATCACATAATAAAAAGGCTGATCAGATTGATCAGCCTTTTTATTATGCTTTTGTCCAATTAGGTACTAATTCAATCCCCGCTGCTTCAAGAGTTGTATATACTGGACAACGCTTGTCAACTTTACCTTGTAATTCATCAATGCGCTCTTGTGATTCACTTGTATCTACTTTTGCATTTATCGTTACTTTTTCAAAGTAAGGTTTAACTGTTTCATCACCCATTAACCCACGTGGATCTAGCACCCCAACGATATCGAAATCGATTCCCTTTAGATCAAAATTGATTTCTTTGGCAACTAAATTTGCAATTACATTTTCACATCCTGCTAAAGAGCTTAATAATGTTGATAGCGGATCTGCACCCGAATCTTGCCCACCCATATTTGGTGGCTCATCTATTGTAATTGTATGATTACCCGCATTCAACACCGACTGCATTCCCTTTGACTTTCCTGAAACTTGAACATTTATTTTTGACATCATTACTACCTCCAATATTATTTAACTACACGTATAGCATATTATTTTCTTCGTTATATATCTGTAATCTAACTTACAATCTAACTAAAAAAGAAACTTCCACTAATGAAAGTTTCCTTTTCTTATCGTTAATTGAAGTGAATACACAGTTATCTTTATCACGTTTCAACTGACGCTAAGACTCCCACTTCAAAACTTAAGAGAATCAACGAAGTTTAAGTGGGAGAGCAAGCGTCAGTAATTACCTGATTGGTTCAACTAACTATCAGTGGGGGATGAAGAAAAACCGCCACTGATAGAAGTTTCACTTTATCTAAACCACTTAATATACTTTTCCGTAATTGCTGGGATTTTCCCGTTAAACAATTTTTCTCTCCAATACATATCAGCTGTTTGTTGCAATGCTGCTCCATGTGTAGGATATGGATGAATAACATTTGATAGATCACCAATCTTATTACCGTTTGTCATCGCAAATACAATTTCCTGCATCCAATCACCTGCATTTGATCCAACTGCATGTGCACCTAAAATATGACCTTTCTTATCAGTAATGACCTTTACCAGTCCTTCAGTGTCACGATCTGCAACAAATCGATCAACATCATTCAACTCTTTTTGGTACACTTTTATATTTTCATCACCATATTTTGCACGTGCTTCAGTTTCCGTTAATCCTAAATGAAAAACTTCTGGATCAGTAAAAATAACATATGGAACATTCTTATACGAAACTTTCTTTTTGATCCCAAATACAGCATTTTGAACAATCAGTTTTCCTTCCATACCTGCTACATGAGTAAATGGCATCGCACCGTTTACATCACCTACAGCAAAGATATGTGACTGTGATGTTTGTAAATACTCGTTCACAACAACGTACCCTTTTTCCGTCTTCACCCCAGCATTTTCAAGACCTAACGTTTCAATATTAGGTTTGCGACCAGCCGACATAAAAAGCGCATCAACTGTCAGATGTTCTACTAGGTTCGTATCGATATTTTTTACCGTAATTACAATCTCATCATTCTGTTTATCTACCTTCTCTAAACTGCTGTTAAAGTGGAAAGATAATTCTTGTTCAAGCCTATTTTGTACTGTTTCTGCTATTTGTTCTTCTTCCCTAGCAAATAGACGTGAATGCCGTTCAATAACAGTCACATCAGTTCCAAATCTAGAAATAGATTGTGATAGCTCTAATCCAATTGCTCCTCCACCGATCACTGCCATTCGCTTTGGAGCTTGCTTGAGTTTGAAAATAGTCTCATTCGTTAAATAGTCAACACGATCAATCCCTTCAACTTGAGGAATGAATGGCGAAGAACCTGTCGCAATTACAAATCGTTTCCCTTCAATCTCAGTACCATCTGTCACCTTGACCTTATGCTCATTCACAAATGTTGCTGCTCCAGTGATTACATCGATGCCTAAACCCTCGAATCGTTCATGGCTATCATGATGTTGAATCGTTTCAATCGATTGCCGTACTCTGTCCATTGCAACTGCTATGTCCGCTTCTCCCTCAATCAATAAGCCAAACTCAGCAGCTGACTTCCTTGCTTGATGAACAGCTTTCGCACTTGTAATGAGTGCCTTTGAAGGTACACACCCGTAGTGTAAGCAATCACCGCCAAGTAATGAGTTCTTTTCAATTAATGCTACCTTTGCCCCCATACTTGCTGCTCCTGCTGCTGCAGTTAATCCTGCTGCACCACCACCAATAACAACTAAGTCATATTTACTCAATGGATTTATCTCCTTTCAAATCTGATTGCTGAAATTTTTTGCGAAAGAATAGCGGAATGACACTTACTGCAACAAAGAAGAGAACAGCTCCAACAATTAACTTCCAATCTCCTTCTGCAACACTATCACCGAGAAAGTTGTAAGCAAATGTTCCTGGGATAATTCCAATTGTTGTTGCCAAAATGAAAGACGTGAAACGAACTCGAGATAATCCAGATGAATAGCTTACTAGATCAAAGTTAAACAATGGTATTAGTCGGAATATAAGCACATAGAAAAACCCGTTCTTATCCAGCTGCTCTTGAATTCGTTGAACTCGTTCGTTGGACGTATCCTTAGAGATATTTTTCCCAAACCTTCTTGCAACGAAAAATGATAATGCTGCACCTAACACTGCACCTATAATGGTGTATAACATTCCACCTAACGCACCAAACGTTGCCCCCCCAGCAAGGGACAATATAGACGCAGGAAATAGAACTAACGGACGTATCGTATAAATTCCAATATAGATTAACGGCGCAATCACACCGAAAGATAGAATCCAGTCTCTAATATCGTCAGCTGTAAAATCAATATATTTCTCTTTAACAATGAGTAATACAGCGATGACAACGAGCGCGCCACCTAACTTAACCCAACGCGACATCTAATTCATCCTCTCTTAATAGTGGTTTGAAATGAAGTAAAGATGATTTTGAATAACTAATGTATACCAATTCATTTTCACCTAACTGGTCTGCCAAAGGGAGTGAAAGATGCTGATCTAATTCTTCAATATAAAAATGATAAAGATTATTTCCATACAGATACGTTTTCTTATGAACCGTTGCCATGTATGTGCTGCTATTCACCATTTTCAGATCATTTCTTTGTAGAACCTTCAGTGATGACAGGGGGACATACCCTTCCTTTAAAACAAGACCATCTCCAAAAAAGGAAGCAACAAAAGCATTAACAGGTTCATTACGTAGCTGCTCTGATGTTCCAATTTGTTGCACCTTGCCCTCATTCATTACAACTGTTACATCTCCCATATACTCAGCTTCAACTTTATCATGTGTGACAAAAATAGCTGTTATTTTTTCATTCTGAAATAAATCCCTTACGAAGCAACGCAATTCCTGACGTAACACTGGATCAAGCATACTAAACGGTTCATCTAACAACACAATCTTTGGCTTTCTGGTTAGTGTACGAGCTAGTGCAACACGTTGCTTTTGTCCACCTGATAATTGATGAGGATAACGTTTACCTAACTTCTCCAGACCGACTTTTTTCAAAAGCTCATGTCCACGTTCAATACGCTCACTACGTTTTACTTTTTGCATTTTCAACCCATATGTGATATTTTGAAGCACGTTCATATGTGGGAACAGGAGTGGCTCTTGAAACACGAAACCTATACTCCGTTCTTCAGGTTTTAGCCCACTTACATCTACACCATCAACGATAATAGAGCCTTCACACCGTTCCAAACCTGCAATACAGCGTAACAATGTCGTTTTCCCGCACCCAGATGGTCCTGCAAGACTTATGATCTTACCTTTTTCTATTGAAAGATTTAAGTTTTGAAATAGACTTGTCTGAAAGTCCTTATTCAAGTGCTGTATGCTAAGATATGGTCCTCCCATCACAAGCCCTCCTAATCTTTGTTTGTAATCAAGTTATATGATTTAGCAAATAATTCAGTTATCCCTATAAATATAAGAGGTAGAATAGCAAACAATAATGAAAAAGCTGCCATTACTCCTTTATTTGCTGTTTCAGCAAATGGATAGAAGATAATTGGGAATGACGTTACAATTCCTCCTCCAATGATAAGCGTAATTCCGTATTGACTTAATGAAATGACGGAAGTAACAAGAATAGCTGCATGAATAGAAGGTTTCAGCAACGGAACAGTAATATGACGAAACGTCTGTGTTCCAGATGCACCTAACATGCTTGATTGCTCTTCCCACTTCTTACCTAGTTTTTCAAAGCCATTTTTCATAATTCTTATCGTATAAGGTAATGTTGGTATTAAATGTGCCACGATTACTCCTAGAAGATGATCAGTTAACCCTAATTGAATCATCTTCAAATGTATGCCCATAATGATGAGCAAGACTGGAATAAGAATCGGATATAACAGTAACACTTCAGCTATTGCTTTCCCTTTAAATGATTCATATGCTAATATTCGAGCTACTGGATAACCAAGTACCAAATTAAGGACAACGACACTTGCCGTTAACACAAGTGAGGTTCGCATTGAAGATAAGAGTTGCGGTTGAGAAAAGACCGTATGCCAATGTGATAAAGTAATGTTCGATGGCAAGATTTGAGGCCATTGTGTTGTTAACGTTAGGCTAGAAATAACAAGGTAGAGCATTGGAAAGCCAATAAACAGCATTAACATAAGCGTAAGGCTAACTTTCCATATTGTTTTGCTTAGCAAAGCTAACTCCCCCTCATCACTCTTTCTCTATACTTTTGTGTCGTCCCTAACACAACCATCGTAATTACTAATATAATGATTGAAATGACAAACATACCAGCTAAAGCATCTGGTCTCTTCAACCAACCACCTTGATAAAACCACTCAAAGCTTAATACAGCAGTCATCTTCGGTGATGTCGCTCCTAGTAAGTAAGGAACTTCGAAAGCTCCCACCATAAACGCAAATATGATCACACCTATTTCAACTAGGAATGGCCAAAGGAACGGCCAACGCGCATCCTTAAACTGATGCCATTTTCCTCCACCTTCCATTCGAATCACTTCTTCAAGACGACTGTCGATTTGTTCATAAATTGGAATTAACATCAATACGACAAACGGAATTTCCTTCCATAAATAAGTAAGAATAATACCAATTCCTTTACGGTCGTACACAAGATTAGGAAATGATGACATTTCATTTAAGAGATCTAATTGATACATGATTGAGGATATCCAACCACTCTGACTAAAGAACAATAAAATTAAATAACCAGCAACAAAGTGAGGAAACAGCATCGGAAGCCACATCATTGCCTTCCCCCACTTCTTTAAGCCAAATTTATAAATAAAGTGCGTAAGTATTACACCAACAATTAATGCGAAAAAAGTCGAAACTACTGAAACATATATACTGAACGTTAAGCCTTTCATAAACCGCTCATTTGCAAAAAGATCTTGATATACATTCACGCCACTTGAAGTCGTTTGAATAAATGCTGCTACTCCTGCGTACAATGCAATTCCTGATGTTAAAACTAGTACAAGCAACAATATCATCCAATTAGAAAGTGATTGATTATTTTTCAACAACTTCCTCATACCACTCATCCTTAATCCATTCAAGGTAACTTGTATCTAATTCAGGTAAGTATTTTTCTTTAAGTACATCTCGAGGTACGACTGATTGTCCCCCTGATAACAGTTCGATTTGATTTTTTTGCTGTTCTTCTAATTTTGTATAATCAAGCACTGTACCGTCTCCCCACATCGATGAATCAAGCTTCTTCAATTGAGCCTCTGGTGAAAGGAGGAAGTTAATCGCAACCGCTGCACCTGCTGGATTTGGTGAATTATATGGAATGCTTAAATAATGTGTATTTCCAATTGAACCTTCGTTGAATACATATGATTTTGTTGACTCTGGGAATACACCTTCAGCAATCAAGCTTTCCGCTCTCGCTTCATTAAAGCCCATCGTCATCCATACTTCTCCACTGCTATACATTTGATCCAGTTGAGAAAGTGATACTGGGTATGTCTCTCCATTCCTCCATAGATCAGGTTCAAGTTCATTTAACGTATCCCACATTGCCTTACTTTCTGACGTCAAGTTTACATCTTCAAATGGTTTTTGTAACTTCTGATGATTTTCTGTCGTCTCGTATAATAAATGGCGAATAAAAGCATTCCCTGTAAAATCCGTTGGTTCTGGATATGTGAACTTACCAGGATGTTCAGCTACCCAAGATTTTAACTCTTCAAAGCTTTTAGGTGGGTTATCCACCTTACTCGCATCATAATTCATGACAAACTGTACGTTTCCCCATGGTGCTTCTAATTCATCGATAGTTGTACCCATATCTGATTGAGTGAACCCCGCTTCTGCACCTATATAATTCTGTACACTTGGCAACTTTGAAGCAAATGGTCCATATAATAAGTCATTTTCTTTCGCTGATTTGAAATTCTCTCCGTTAATCCAAATGACATCAATCGTTCCCTTATCTTTCTCTGCCTTCTTTTCCGTTAACAGCTTCTGAAGGAACTCATTCGTATCTAATGGCACTCTCGTTAGCGTCATATTATGTTTGTTTTTCAATTCAACCGTGACATAATCATCGATATATTCGTTAATGCCACTATCTCCACCCCACATATAGAGGCGAACTTCAGTCTCCTCTGCTGCACGTTCAATTTCTTCCCAACTCATCTCATTCAAATTCACCTGTGTAGTTTCATTATTATTGTTATCCGCACTACAAGCTGAAAGAAGAAAGAGTCCTACAATTAATACAAGTAATTTCTTCATCTCTTCTCCCTCCTTATCTTATCTCAAGTGTACAAAATCTTTTATCATATGAATGTAAGACACCTTACATTTGATTCTATTTGCTATAGGTTACAATATAAAAAACAAAGTATAAAAATTATTTAATATTTTACTGTTAAACTTAAGAAGGTACAGTTGTAAGATTGACAACTTGTCCAACCGCTGTATGATTACTAACCTATATATAACACATTTGACTCAAAAGGGGCGTTGCAAAATGCTTGATACACACGCTAGAAAATATGTAGATCCATTTATTAATAAGACTGCACATCTATTATTAAAAGCAAAATTATCTGCAAATCAGGTCACGTTTATTGCTTTTTTAGTTGGTTTTTCATCAGGTTTATGGATTTATTTAGATATGAAAGTAGTAGCACTTATTTCATTATGGTTATCTGGCTTCCTCGATAGTGTAGACGGAGCAATGGCACGAAAAACACAAACATCACCTTGGGGTACATTAATGGATATAACGTTCGATAGATTAGTCGAAATAAGTGTCATTTTAGGGCTTGCTTTTCGCTTTCCATCCTCAATGTGGGCACTCCTGCTATTAAGTGTCTCAATCATCTTTGCGATGACAGTCTTCTTAACTGTAGGGGCATTGTCTGAGAGAAAAGGTATTAAGTCCTTCTATTACCAAGCAGGACTTGCTGAACGGACAGAAGGTTTTCTCTTATTTAGTGCGATGATTATTTTCTCAAACGCTCTTACAGCGATTACCCTTCTATTTTTGGCTGTTGAACTTTTCACCACATTTCAACGTCTATTTGAAGCAAAAAAACTATTATCGTAACGATTTTGTAGGAGGATTCTTATGAAACGCTTAATTCTTGCAGGATGTGGTCATGCCCATGTGTACTTGCTCAAACAATTTGCAAATTCGAACGTAGATGATGTCGAAATCCTTGTATTCTCACCTTCTCGTTATCAATATTACTCAGGTATGTTCTCTGGTTATGCAGAAGCAATCTACAAATTAGAAGACATACGAATTGATATTGAACAAATGGCAACAAGTGCAGGCGCTACACTCATAAATGAAGCTGTTGATAAGATTGACGCTCATAACAAGAGCATTACAACGGCAAATGGGCTGAACTATCATTTTGATATCCTGTCAATTAATACAGGCTCTATCATCAACGATCATCATATTGCAAACATTGAGCAATATGCCCACTTCATTAAACCAAACAATCATTATCAACAATCTGTGCAAGCGTTACAAACAGCAACACAACCTGTCGTTGTTGGTGGAGGTGCTTCAGGTATTGAGCTTTCAATAAGCCTTGCCTCTTATCGAAATCAACACAAACTTGATCAAACACCTGTTTCATTAATTTATCCTGAAGAACACGTCCTTAAGCAGTTTCATAATGAATCTCTATCAAAACGAGTAGAAACAGAATTAAGTAGAATAGGTGTCCAACTCATACCAAATACTCGTATTCACTCTGTAAAAGAGAATATGCTTCAATCCACTAATAATGAACATATTACCTACTCTGAATTACTTTGGCTAGCTGGTATTCGTGCACCTTCTTTATTTAATAAATCAAACTTACCTACAAATACTGATGGCTTCTTACTCGTAAATAAGCAACTATGCGTCCCTGAATATCCGTACATATTTGGTGCTGGAGATTCAGTTACAATGAAGGAGCATCCAAATCTTCCGAAGGCAGGTGTCTATGCAATTCGACAAGCTCCACTTCTTTGGAAAAATGTCATAAAGGCACTCCGTGATGATAGCAGCCAACTAGAAGTCTTCAACCCACAGAAGAATTATTTAGCGATTCTTTCTTTAAGTAATCATTATGGTGTTGCGATATACGGAAAGCATTATATGTTTGGAAAGTTCGCTTGGAAATGGAAAAATTATATCGATACTAAGTTTATGAATCAATACAAATAATCTTAAAGAATAGTGTAACAACCTAATCCTTAAAAAGACAGTTCAGAGAAATATCTCGAACTGTCTTTCATTTAGTTTCTATTATGTTGTTAATCTATTTACATCCAACCATCTATAAATAACTCAAATTTCTTCTTTAACAAACGATAGTCGATTTCAGCAGCAGATAGTTCTTTCTTTGCATTTAATACATTGATACGTGCTTTTTCTAATTCTTGCTGTGAAATGTAACCGAGCTCAAACCGTTCCTTCTCTTGTTCATAAAATAACTCTTCATTTTCAACATTTTCTTGTAGGACATCCAGTTGTGCATGTAGATAATCAAACTGATGTGCATAATTATATACCTTTAACTCAATTTGACGCTGTTGTTTTAGGTGGCGAATATCAGCTTTCTCTACTTCAAGCTCGTAATAGTCGTCTAAGTCATTTTCTGCTTTACTTCGTTCACTTCTGGCTTCACTATATTGTTCTTCCTTAACATCCAAACTCACTTCTGCTGTTATTTTGTCACGTTTCAACTCATCTAGTTCTTTTTCTAGTTTCTCAACTTCAACTGGATTCGTTTCACTTTTTATTTTATCTTCAACAATTTTAATTTCTTGAGACAAATCCTCTATTTCTGTTTTAAAGTTTTCAATTGATGTTTCATAACCGTCTCCTCCTAATACAGGAAGGTTATCAACATCATCTAATATGTCGTCATACGTATCAACTGCTGTTTTTAACGGAAAGAGTGATTCATGTTTCCTCTTTAATTCCTCAGCTAATGGCTTTGGATCATATGCTGATCGTGATAATCTTTTGAACGAAGGAATTGTTGAAATACTGAAATCTTCTTCAATTGATTTTCCGATTTTTTGATTAAATTCATATTTCTTTTGATCGACTTGCTGCTTTGCTAATTGTAGTGACAGTTCAGCATTTTTAATACTCATCGAAGCTCGTAAAACATCGGCTTGTGATACAAGTCCTTCTTTATACTTTTCATCAATAGCTTCTTTTTCTTGTTGCGCGATTGTGAAATTTTCTCTCTGTAATGTCAGTGCTTTTTGCTGTTTAATATATTGATAGGTTGTTTCGTAAGCTCCATACTCTCTTTGCCATACCTGTACCTTATCTTGATAGTCTGCTTCTGCTTCTGATATATCCTCAAGTTCGTTGAAGCTTCCCATATATTTCATCGCAGCAGAAGATAATGACACATCTTCTTCTTTTTGTTCTAACTGAAGATCTAAATCACTATTTTCTATTTTCTTGACTGCTTCAGTCACTGAATATGTTGTTTTTGCTTCACTACTATTAACTGGAATAGTACCCCATAGTACAACCGAAGCAATAATAATTGCACGCTTCATATTATTCACCCATTCTAGCCTTCTATATGGCTTTGTGATACTGGCTCTATATATTTCTTTTTGCGTTTAAACATACGCTTAAAGAACTGAATAACATCGTCGAAGATCGAATAGACGACAGGGACAAACACTAACGTAAAGATCATTGATACAGTTAATCCAAAGATTGTTACGATACCGATTGGTTGTTGAATCATTGACCCATCACCAATCCCAATTGCCATCGGTACCATTCCGAGAACAGTTGTTAATGTCGTCATTAAGATCGGACGAAGTCGTTGCTCGCCTGCTTGCAATAGAATCGTTTTTCTCGTAAGAATTGAGTTCCGTTGCTGATTAATGTAATCAACTAACACAATCGCATTATTAACGACAATTCCAGCAAGCACGATAATGCCGATAAATGCTGGTACAGACAACGTCTTTCCAGTAATCAACAACCCAAAAACAACACCGATTACCGTCGGAGGCAACGAACACATAATAATAAACGGTTGTGAGTACGAATTAAATTGAATCGCCATTACTGCATAAACGAGAAATGCTGCAACTAGGAGCGCAATCGTTAACTTCCTTTTCATTTCATTATCTTCAGCAAATCGATCGAAGAATTTATATTCATAACCTGGTGGAAACGGCATTTGAGCAAGTGCTTCGTTAAATGCTGCATTTGCTTGTCCGAATTTTTCTGCATCATCGACTCCTGCTGTTATCGTAATCTCTTGTTTCCAATCTTTTCGAGTAATTGAGATAGGCCCCCGCCCATTCTCAAAGCTTGCAATTGCAGATAGCGGAATATAGTCTCCTGACCCTGACCTAACCATGAAACTTTGCCAATATTCAATACTGTTTGATTTTTTCTCAGGATATGTAACCTTCACATAATACCATGAATCTCCATCCCGAAATGTAATCTCAGCTCCATTGGAAAACGCCTCACGAAGCTGTGACGAAATTTGCGCTTCCGTTAACCCATATTTTGCTGCAAGCTGTTTATTTACGACAAGCTGCAATTGTGGTTCACCATTCATACTTGGTGCTTCTATATATGTGATGTCTGGAATTTGCTCTAATGCAAAAACAGTTTGTTCAGCAAGAGCTGACAACGTATCATACTCTTCACCAGTCAGCGTAACTCTCATTTGCATATCTCGTTTGCTAGCTCCTAGTGACTGTCCATTGACATAAAAGCTAACGCCAGCAACAGGTTCAAATTGATTTAATATCTCATCAGATATCTCTTCCGTCGTTAATTCTCGCTCATCTTGCCCTTTTAACGATAAAACATAATTAAATCCATTACCATATACAGTCGATTGTTTTGTCTCAATCATGTCATCATATGAAGCGATGATTTTATCATACGACTCTGAAAATGCAACAGATTCATCTAATTCTTTCTCTTCTTCATAAGACACATAGATATATATTTCTCCACTGTCTTCATCTGGCATCGCCTCAAACCCAACAAACTTAAGTGAATAGATGCTAACCCCAACAAGAAGAATCGTTCCTGTTACGATTATCCACCTACGTCTCAGTCCAAATCGAAGCACTTTTTTATAGAAAAATGTCACATACCTTAACCATCTCTTATCACGTTGTTCGTGAATCTTAGAATCATTTTCTAACCACTTGAAAGATAGCATTGGTACAATTGTTAATGCAGCTACTAAAGCCGTTAATAATGTGAAAATAACCGCAAATGCAAATGGGAAAAGAATGCTCGCAATCGTCACATCATCCGTCATAAACAACGGAACAAATACGATAACGGTTGTTAATGTTGAGGCAACTACTGCCGAGCGAAGCTCAGAGCTTCCATTTCGAACAGCCTCATATATCGGAATCTTTCTTTGAATGTTCTTCACAATGTTTTCCAATATTACAATTGAACTATCTACCATCATTCCGACACCTAACGCCAAGCCAGAAAGAGAGATCGTATTTAGTGTTTGCCCTGCAAAACGAAGCAAAATAAAAACCGTGATTATTGATAGTGGAATTGATAACATGATGATAAACATTGAGCGAATGCTTCTAAAAAACAACCATAATACGGCTACTGCAAGTATTCCACCAATCATTAAATTACGTAATACTTGATTAATCGA
Organism: Bacillus solimangrovi; assembly: GCF_001742425.1. Taxonomy (GTDB): domain Bacteria; phylum Bacillota; class Bacilli; order Bacillales; family Bacillaceae_N; genus Bacillus_AV; species Bacillus_AV solimangrovi. The sequence goes on along the minus strand of NZ_MJEH01000033.1, from coordinate 129,184 downwards.
TAGTTTAATGAATTCTCCTGAATTTTGACCAATATGAACCTCAATACCGTCTGGAAGAGTCTGTGTAATTTGATCAATCGTAGCTTGTATCTCATCTGTCACGGTAACAGTATTTGCTTCAAGATCTTTCATAATATAAATTCCGATTGCACGTTTTCCGTTTATTTTATATATCCGATACGCTTGCTCGTTTAGAATATCAACAGTTGCCACGTCGGACATTTTGATGTATTCACCACTAGCAATTGGGATCAACACATCTTGTATATCTTTTAACGATAGTTTCTTCTCAGGAAGTACTACTTGAACACTTTCGCCGCTCTTACTTACTTGACCAATTGATTGAGTAGATGTTTGCTCCAATGCTGACACGATGTCAGAAGATGCTAGTCTATACTTTGCAAGTTGCAATGGATCCAGTTCAATGCTAACTTGTTTTGCATTTGTACCTTCTACACTCACTTGACCAACACCATCAATTTGTTCCAATTGTTTCTCAACATCTGCTAATAATGTTTTTTGATCATTGTATTCATCAAGACCAAGAATAGAAAATGTAAAAACAGGTGCCTCACTCGAATCAAAGTTTCCGTCCCTCACATTTGGTGTTCCTGCATCTTCTGGAAACGATGACTCATTTTTCGCGACTAACTCTCGGATCTCTTGAACTTTCCCTTCATAATCAATATCTGACTTAACCGTTAGCTCTATTCTTGAATATCCTTTATCTGAATAAGATGTTATTTCTTTTACATCTTTATCATCAATAAATAGTTGTTCGAGTGGCTGTGTAATTAATTCATCGACTTCTTCCGCCGAAGCATTCGAAAAATTTGTTGAAATGTACACAACTGGCTGCTTAAATTCAGGTAATAATTCAACATTCATTGTTTGAATGGAATATACTCCCCCAGCAATGAGCGAGATAAGTAGCATTACAAATGCTACGGAGCGTTTAACAGCAAACGAAATCATTGCTCGTCACCGTCTTTCGTACTTGTTGATTCGTTATCCACTACTTCCTCTTGTTTCTTTTCAGTTACTTCTTTTTCTTCACCGATCATTTGTACCTTTAAACCTGTTGATAAGAGCTTATTTCCCTTCGTCACAACTGGTTCTCCAGCGTTTAAATCTCCTTCAACTGATGTCCACTTAGATTGACTTTGTACAACCTCTACTTCTTTCATTACTGCAGTTTCATTTTCGACAATGAAGACAAATGATCGGTCACCTTTTTCAAGAATAGAATCAGTTGGAACGATAAGCTGATCCTGCGCTACAACAGAGTTAAAGACAATTTCAACATATTCCCCTGGAATAAATGTCGTCTGATCCGATCCAATAATAGCTTCAACTTGGAAGAAACCATCTTCATTTAAATAAGGGGTTATAATAGATACGTTTGCAGAAGTAGGCTCATCCTCGTTCGAACCTCTTATATGTAACTCTTGTCCATTTTGAAAATATGATTTTTGTGCTGGCGAGACATTTACTTTTACTTTCATATCATTAGGATTGTAGATGCTAAATAACGGTGTCTGTTGACCGACAAATGCACCTTCTTGAACATCCTTATATTTCACAAAACCAGCTATCGGTGAGCGTAGTGTAAGGCTTCCCTGCTTCTGTTTTGCTTCATCGTAATCTTCTTGGGCTTGTTGTAAATCAAACGTAGCCTGCTCTAATGATAATTCTGCCTTCGTTAAGTCTTTTTCAGCAGAGATAAGGCTCATTCTCTCTTTCTCTAAATCTCCTACAGCATTATCTGCATTGAGTTTTCCTTGCTTATAAGCTAGGTTAGCTTGACGCTCTGCCTCTTCTGCCTGTTCAAGCTCTAACTTTGATACAATTCCTTTATTGTACAAACGTTTTACTTTCTCATGCTCTTCTATCACTTTTTCTAGCCGTTGTTCTAAATCATCAAGCTCTAATTCTAGTTTTGTAGATTGCTCGTTGTCTTTAACTTCACTATTCGCTTCTGCTTGCTGTAATGAGATTTGCATTTGTTCATAGCTACTTTCCATTTGCTCTTTTGAAATCTCAGCATTTTGGACACTTTGCTTAGCTCTCAATAGCGCAGACTCAGCTTGATCAATACGGTCTTCTTGTTCATCAGATTCGAGTGTAGCAATCAGTTGCCCTTGTTGCACAAACTCTCCATCTTGCACACTTAATTGTTTCACTTTCCCACTTACTTCCGATGTGACCAACTTTTCTTCTACTGGTTCAATTTCTCCAATTAATGTTGTTTCTGCTGTTAGTTCACCGTATGTGATCTCTTCCGTTTCAACAAATACCTTCTTTTCCTCCGGTGGCATAGGAGGAGCTTCTGGCATCGTTGCTGGAGATGAACAACCAGCTATCATGATACCTAACATGGTAGATAACGCAATAATTTTTCTTCTCATAACAATAACCCGTCTCCATTCTTATAAAATCATATATTTAACGCTAGATTTATAGACTAACTAAATGAATATGTATAACATTTTGTCGAGACTTTGATGTATTTTATATATTTATAGAAATTGGCTAATCATGATTAGGTCTATATCTTTAACAATTTTAAAATATCCCCTCTCTTCATGTAACAGACCTAAGACTACTTCCAAATTAGACTATGGTCCAATAGATTAATTCACATATCATAAGACAGATTAAAAAACGTAACAGCTATCCTTATTGTTTTATTCTATTTGACGAACATCGACAAGAAAAGGTTTCATTTTCTGGTAAATGTTACGTTATAATGACAAAAAAAACAAGAATTAACCGAATATTTTGGTCAATTCTTATTTTTAAAGACTTTCGACATATTATCTATCTACTTTTAAACCTACTGTAAATAAATATTTATGACAAATGCTTACATCTGTTCTACACTCGAAATTTTCTCCTCTATTACAGGGAGGAATAATAGGCCTAACTCATGGTGCTCGCCTTCATAAACAGCACCCTGCGCAAATCGAATCTCTCCATTCATATCGACAACCTCCATCTTACAGAAAGCACGATTCAATTGAAGTGCTTCATAGAAGTCTTTCTCAGAACGTACAACTCGTTTATTAACCTTATTAATTCGTTCACCAACCTTCAAATCAAACTTTTCAGCCGGTGATTTTGGAATAATACCCGTAATGATCAATCCATCTGGATGCTCAGTGAAAAGATTGGAATAGCGATCCTCTCGATGCTTCTGACGATAATAGATCCACTCTCTACCAATAATCGCAACTGCACATGTCACAAGAATTAAATATGGTAGCCATAAGGACGCTATTGATAGAGAACATAGAAGTAATGCTAATAGAAGAACTTGTTTGCCAATCCTCTTCATACCAATTTGAGGTAGCTCAGTTCGAATTCGTTGTGTAACTCCTGAGGCAAAAGGTACAAGCATAAGCATGTAAGATTGACCATTAACTTCTGGGAGAAGCGGCCACCAATCTTTTGCAATAATCCCGCTCTCGACTGGTACAAGTAGAAACAACGGAATAAGCCATAACTTGTTTGATTGATGAGCACCAATTAACTTGCCCCTTTTACCTTTCAATAACATAGGTGACGTTCTTTTTCCACCAAATCGCATTAATAATACTGCTTCAACTAAAACTAAGATTGATAGAAGGATAATAAGATGTGTGAAGGAAACGATAGAAACATCCAACACTGAACCCCATCCTAATTCCATTTCTTTCATAAAGAACACGAAGATCACAGCAAAACTAATCACATACGCAGGTGAAACCCAGCGAATTTGCAAGGTCAATGATAATAATATGTACAAAGCAGCTACTACTGTAAGGAAACCAATTGGAATTGTAATACCGAGCATAATCGTTCCAAACGAAACAATTAATCCAACAACAACTCCTGGGAGAAATAACTCTCCTAATTCTAAGACTGAATCATACACTCTAACGTGAAAATCTTTTCTTTCACGCTTCACTCGCTTAACACCTAATAGTAATGCAACAATGATTGCAGCATATAAAAAAGGGTGTAGAAAAAATTTTCCAAATCCCTTTAACAACTCATCTAACCATAATTCCACAAACGATACACCTCCACATGATAATCTCTCTTTCTATGATTAACATTATCATCTACTAGTTTTCTCGTTACACATTATATTTCGACAGGTATGCTCCATTTCCTTTGTGACCTACTTGAAATGAAACCTCATCATATTTTTGATATAGGCTAATAAATAGCTACAAGTAAAGAGTTTCTTTTTACAAAGTTATCATAACTATTGTTCGGTTACATACATCAACTTACATAAAAACAAGCAAGGGACATAACATTCCCTTACTTGTTATTAATGCTTATTTTTGTTGAACAAGTTTTAAAGCTACTTCCAATTGGATATCATTCTCTTCTGAACGAATCAATTCAATAATTTGCTGTTGCATCTTCCCAGCAGTTTGTTCATCAATTTCTCCTGTTACCGATAATTCGTTAGTACGTTGAAAAGCTTTCACAGCCACGTCTGTTTCTGCACCGAAGTATCCATCAGTTCGTCCAGGTTCGAATCCTAAACCTCTCAACATAATTTGAGCATTTTTAATCTGTTCACTCGTTTGATCTAACTTCAAAGGTTCTTCAACCTCAATTGGACTTGCATGGAAATATTCAGGTTGTTCAACTATCACTGTAGGTTCAACACCTTTCTCATGAATCCAATTGCCTTCAGGTGTAAGCCACTTAAACAATGTAAGCTTTAGATTACTTCCATCTTCCATCGGCATCGCTTGTTGAACAGTTCCTTTACCAAATGACTTTACACCGACAATATCATAACCACCAGCTTCTTTCATCGCTCCCGCAAGAATTTCAGACGCAGATGCACTTCCTCCATCAATTAAGACCGAAATCGGATAGTCTTTCTTTTCCTTCAATGAAGAGAAGAAACGTTTTTTCTCACCTTCTCGATTCTCAATCTGTAAATATGGTTTTTCTTTCGTAATAAACTGCTTCAACATCTGTTCGACACTTTGCAAATAACCACCAGGATTTCCTCGAACATCAATCACAAGACCTGTAATGTTTTGCTTCTCAAGTTCAGCAACACCCTCTTCAAAATGTTGTGCAGTATCTTCAGAGAAGCTCGTCACTTCGATATATCCAATTTTTTCACCATTCACATCTTTTACAGAGCTATACACCGTTTCAATAGGTATTTCATCACGTGTAACGTCAACGATCAATGGTTTAGCAACGCCTGGACGTTGCACCTCTAACTTCACTATACTTCCCTTTTTCCCTCGAATTTTTAAGACCGCTTCGTAGAGGTCTAATCCTTCTAAGCTATTCCCATCAACTGTTATAATTTGATCATTAGGTTTAAGGCCAGCTTTCTCTGCAGGTGAACCTTTATAAGGAGACACAATGGTTACCTTACCATCAATCATACTAACTTCAGCACCAATACCTTCAAATGAAGAATCGAGTGAATCAGTGAATTGCTTTGCCGTTTCCTTATTCATATAGACAGAGTAAGGATCATCTAACGTCTCCAACATGCCCTGAATTGCACCTTCAACTAATTTTTCTTCATCTACTTTTTCGACATAAGATTCGGAAATGACTTGCATTGCCCGGGAAATCTTGTCGATCTCAGCCTCATTATTTGTAGAAGTTCCACTAGTAGATGGAGCAGTTTGTTCTTCCATTGCATAGATCGGTAACTCTTCTGTTCCAACATTAGCAAATAGATATGTTACCCCAGCACCCATTACTAAGGATAAACCCATCAAAATTGCAACAACCCGCCCACGAAAATTCATAACTTCACCTCAAATAAATATTAATCGATCAAGTTCTAGACTACTATTACCAATTACTCCAAGAACTCGTTAAAATCCTTTAATTAGGGATTAACAATGATATTCCCTCTTTTTAGTTTAACATAACATCTATTGTTTATTGTTTACGTTATTTATGAAGATTATTTACCTCAACTTAATGAGATATAAAAATATATATTTAAATTTCTTTCAATATCCAAATTAGTAAGAAGAGCACCACACAAACACGTGTGATGCCCTTGTTGTACAACTACTATATGACAAGCTTTTTTAAACTATGTACTTAAAAGTTGATATATTTTCTCGGGTCTACTGAATTACTCTTTGCATAGTTCCAAGCACCTTCATGAATTTCAAAGTGTAAGTGTGCTCCCATTGAATCACCTGTATTACCCATATATCCTATTTTTTGTCCTTTTTGAACAGTCTGTCCTTCTGCAACGAGACGATTCTCCATATGAGCATACACTGTTGTATACGTCTTACCATTCACAATATGAGTAATGAAAACAACATTCCCGTAAGAGTTTGAATAATACGATCGGAACACAATTCCATTTGCAGCAGCAACGATTGGGACGTCACTACCTCTCTTTCCAATGTCTATTCCTGCATGCAACTTACCCCAACGTTGACCGTAATGAGATGTGGCTGGACCGTTTGCTGGTCTAGTAAATGAACCATCAGATATTGTTGGAATTTGTTCACCTCTTTTTGCTGCTTCTTTCCGCTTTCGTTCCTCTTCTTGCCACTGCTTTAGCAACTGACGCTGTACTGCTTCTTGCTTGTCCAAGATTTGCTTTTGTTCTTCCAGTGATAAGATCGCTTTCTCAATTTCTTCTTCTTGTTCTCTTAATTGACTCATAATTTGATTCTTTTCTTCTTTTTGCTTTTCAAATTGTTCCTTTAAGCGCTCTTGTTCTGCTAATGCTTTTTCAAGATTCTCTTTTTTATCAATTACTTCTTCTTTTTTCTCTTCAACTAGTTCTTTTTCATCCATATGTTCGCGTAAGATATCTTTATCTTGTTGCATAATAACTGATACTGCACCTGCTCGATCAATAAAATCTGAGAAGTTTTGTGCGCCTAGCAATACATCCAAATAACTAACCATTCCGCCAGTCTCTTGGATAGAGCGAGCGCGTTCTTTTAGCAATTCATCTCTTTCTTCAATACGTTCTTGAAGGTCTTCAATTTCGATTGTTAATTGTTCGATTTGTTCATTTGTTTCCTTTATACTTTCTTCATTCTTGCGAATATTTCCTTTCGTTTCTGCTACAGCCAAATCAATTCGTTTTATTTCATCTCTTACCTTCTGTTGCGCTGCTTCAACTTGTTGCAGTTGTTGCTCTGCTTTTCCTTCTTCATTATCTATATTTGCTTTTTTCTCTTTGATTTTTTGAATATTATTAATGAGCTCTTGATTTGCAAGAACATTATATGATGCACCGAAAGTTCCTGAAATGAATAATGTTGCACATATAAGTACTTTAGCTACACTTTTTCTGGTCAACACCGTACTTCCCCTCTCTTCAGCAAACTTCTATACTTTTAAGAATTTACGTACAGACATCATACTTCCCCATACGCCAATTAACGCACCAATCCCTAGTAAAATACTAGCTAACTGAATTGCAAATGGATTAAAAGGTAATAGACTTAGGAATGTATCTTGTAACTTTGGATTTAACATTTTGTATATGTTATCGTAACTAACTAATAATAGAATAATTGGAATAACTGAGCCTAGAATACCTAGCAATAGCCCTTCAACGAAGAACGGCCAGCGAATGAACCAGTTTGTTGCACCTACAAGCTTCATAATTTCTATTTCTTTACGACGAGCAACAATTGTAATTTTAATAGTATTAGAGATTAAGAACATTGCTGTGAACATCAGTCCAATTATGAGACCAATCCCAATATTTCTTGTCACTCCAATTACATTAAATAACCGTTCAACAGTACCTTGTCCATAGTTTACTTTTCCAACTGACGAGAACGCTTCAATCTTTTTAGCTACTTCAATCGTATCTGCTTCTGGATTATTTGTTTTAACGACAAATACATCATTTAATGGGTTCTCTTCTTTTAATCCTGAGAAAGCTTGTCCTTCTTTTCCTAAGCTTTGAATAATTGATTCAAGCTCTTTCTCTTTGGAAACAAATGCAATATCCTCTACTTGCGGTATGTTGTTAATCTGTTCTTTTAATTCTCCTTGCTGTTCTTGTGTAGCTGCTCTATCAATGTGCACACGTATTTCGACATTTTCTTCTATATTGTTAGCCATTTCATTCAAATTCATCATAATGACGAGAAACGTACCAACTAACAACAATGTGACTGTGACAGCACTAACAGAAGCAAATGTCATCCATCCATTTCTCGTAATGTTCTTGAAGCCTTCTTTCAAATGACGTACAAATGTATTAATCCTCATAACCGTAATCACCTCGAAGTTCGTCGCGGACAATCTTTCCATGTTCAATTGCAATGACTCGTTTTCTCATCGTATTTACGATTTCACGATTATGGGTTGCCATTAACACCGTTGTACCTCGGTTATTTATTTCTTCGAATAAATTCATAATATCCCATGAGGTTTCAGGATCTAAGTTCCCCGTTGGTTCATCTGCAATCATCACTTTTGGATAGTTAACAATTGAACGAGCAATTGATACACGTTGTTGCTCACCACCCGATAATTCATCTGGTAAGAAACGAGCTTTATGCTTCAATCGAACCAAATCAAGTACTTCCATAACCCGTTTTTTAATAGCCTTTGGTTGTTCTTCAATTACTTCTAATGCGAAGGCTACATTTTCATAAACGGACAGTTTAGGTAGTAACTTAAAATCTTGAAAAACAATCCCAATATTTCTACGTAAATAAGGTACTTTTTTTTCTTTTAATTTCGTTAACTCGATACCATTGATCGCAATCGAACCTTTTGTTGGTCTTTCCTCGCTATACATCATCTTAATGAATGTTGATTTACCGGCTCCACTTGGACCTACAACATAGACAAATTCGCCTTGGCCAATCTGAACGTTAATACCATTAACCGCCATTACACCATTTGGATACTGTTTAAATACGTCCTTCATTTCAATCATTTAAAATCACCAATACTTTTTAGATTTCGTCTTTTCTGTTCTTTAACGATGTGAATACTAGCATGTATACCCTCTGTTAAACCTAATAATCTTGGCTAAGTTTCCATGAGGAATGAACGAAACTCCACTACTTGAAGCTTCTCTTAATTTCGTTGATTTCTGACAGATATTAAACTTATGTATACTGTTCATTTTCGTGAAATTGTAATTTCACGAAAATTTCTTACATGCAATCTGTCATATCATTAGACACACTGACATAATTTATATTATACCATCAATATCCTCCAATTTCCGAGAAAATAAATGTTACATTTTCTTTTCAATCCTACATATAAAATGGTTACACACGTTAATTAATACTAATTGAAAATTCATGTGAGTTTTTGTCTATTTCTATGTTCATGAATTATCAACAATTTTTTCATAACCACAAGTACATATACCTATATAAAGATGGACATAAAAAAACTTCCTGATATCAGGAAGTCTTCATGAATATTATTTTTTCTCTGCTAACCATGCAGCTACTTTTTCTGCTTCAGCACCTTGAAGTAGACCTGCTGGCATTGAACCTTGTCCATTTGTAATAATGTTAAGAATTTCTTCACTTGATAAGCTAGCACCTACAGCTGTTAGCTCAGGTCCAACCCCACCTTCAAGATTTTGACCGTGACAGCTTACACAGCTTTCTTGGTAAAGTTTCTCTGCACCTGCTGTATCTACAACTGCCCCTTCATCACCAGCTGGCTGTTCTACTTCTGGTTCTTGAACTGGTTCTTGAACTTCTTCTCCGCCACCACAAGCACTGAGAACTAAAGCAGTACCCATAAATAATGTAAGCAACTTCTTCTTCATTATCTAGTCCTCCCCTGAGATAATTTAGCAAGTGTACCATTATATATGTACACTACTCTATTATAACCAATTTATACTCGTTTAAAACCCTCACCTAATACTTCGGAAGCATCCATTACGATGACAAAAGCAGAGCTATCAATACTTTTCACTAGTTGTTTCAATTTTGTGAACTCACTTTGTTCAACAACACACATGAGTAACGGACGTTCATCATCCGTATAACCACCCATTGCTGACACACGAGTAACCCCACGATCGATTCTTCGAAGAATTGCATGACATACTTCATCTTCATGATTTGTAATAATTAAGACCATTTTCGAACGCCCAAGTCCAATTTGAACGATATCAATTGTTTTGCTCGTTACATACAAACCGATCAATGCATATAATGCTTGTTCTACGTTAAACACAATAGCTGCTGTCGTTACAATTAACCCATCAATCAATGCAACAGATGCTCCTAATGAAAAACCTGTATATTTATGTATTATTTGTGCAAGTACAGCAACTCCACCTGTTGAACCATTTCCACGAAAAACAATCCCTAAACCTAATCCAACACCAATGCCTCCGAACAATGCCCCTAACAATGGTTCAGTTGTGAGCGGCTCCATATTTCGGCTTGCATATATAAAAATCGGTAACGCAAAGGTTCCAACTAACGTCTTAATTCCAAACTCAAACCCTAATACGATAATGCCTAGAATAAATAACGGAACATTGATAGCTCCTTGCAAATAAGCTGGTTCCCATCCAAATACGGCCTTCGTAATAACACTTAGTCCACTTATTCCCCCTGATGCGATTTGGTTTGGTAATAGAAATAAGTTAAACGCCAACGCCATGAACCCTGCACCAATTATGACATAAATAATACCGACTACCGTTGATAACATTCGATTCGGTGCTTCATTTCTAGCTTTTTTCATGATCACACTTAGTACCCCATTTCTTCACTATTCACATCTACCACGTATTGCGTTGCATATATCCTCTATTAAGTAGTAAATAATTGAAGATAGCAAAACAATGATAGATACATGATTAGCTCAACTTCGACAGTATATCATTAGCCTTTTTTCATGTAAATGGAAGCTGAATAACGCGTTAACATAGTGAACGAGCACTGCATTATAGGTTTTCACATAATCAGATAAAACATTCATAAAAACAACCTTTTACTCAATCTCATTATCTATACAACAAAAAAATCCACCTCCTACATTGATAGGAGATGAATCAAAAAAGTAATCGGTCGATTAATGGTAAATAATTATGCGAATACCATTTCTACCACACTTTTCACATCATTTCTTAATGGTTAATTTTTGAACGTAAATATGCATCAATAAATGGGTCAAGTTCACCGTCCATAACACTTTGCGTATTACCAGTTTCAACGTTTGTTCGGTGGTCTTTCACCATTGAATACGGGTGGAACACATACGAGCGAATTTGACTTCCCCAGCCAATTTCTTTTTGTTCACCACGAATTTCGGCAAGCTGTTGCTCTTGCTCTTCGATCTTCTTCTGATAAAGTTTTGCCTTCAACATTTTCATCGCTTGATCACGGTTCTTAATTTGCGAGCGTTCCGATTGACATTGTACAACAACATTTGTTGGGATGTGTGTAATTCGTACTGCTGAGTCCGTTGTATTAATGTGCTGTCCACCAGCCCCACTTGCGCGATATGTGTCAATCTTTAAATCTTCTGTACGGATATCAATTTCAATGTCACCATCAAATTCTGGCATAATCTCACAAGAAACAAATGATGTGTGACGTCTTCCAGAAGAGTCAAATGGTGAAATACGAACAAGTCGGTGTACACCTTTTTCAGCTTTCAAGTAACCGTACGCATTATGACCTTTAATTAATAACGTAACACTTTTCACACCTGCTTCATCACCAGCTAAGTAGTTAAGTGTTTCAACTTTGAAACCTTTCGACTCAGCCCAGCGTGTATACATTCGAAGCAACATCGAAGCCCAATCTTGAGATTCCGTTCCACCTGCACCAGGATGAAGCTCTAAAATTGCGCTATTTTTATCATATGGTTCACTCAATAAGATGTTTAATTCGAACTGATTGAATGCTTTTAGAAGATCTTGAATTTCCTCTTCAATGTCAGCCATCATATCTTCATCAAACTCTTCTTTCATCAATTCATGTGAAACTTCAAGGTTTTCATAACGTTCATTCAAATCTGTAAATGCGTTTGTTAAGTCCTTTAATGCATTTGCTTCATTGATTACTTTTTGAGCACTTTCTTGATCATCCCAGAAAGATGGCTCAGACATTATTTCATCAAGCTCTTCAATACGAACATTCTTCGTATCGAGGTCAAAGAGACCCCCTAAAGTCTGATAATCGTTTAACCATCTTATCTAATTCTTGCTTTACTTCTACTAATTCCATTTCCTTCACCTCAATAATTAAACTTCTTTCATTCTCTTCATGGTAAAGGAGAAAGGCTGATAAAATAGGTTCAACCTTTCCCCACATCATAATTAGCTTATTCTCTTACACAATCAATAGTGATTTCGAACGTATACTAATCCATTTTCCCATGACAGTTCTTGTACTTCTTCCCACTTCCACATGAACATAGATCGTTACGACCAATCACATTCTTCTTAACGATTGGTTTACGTTTCTGATCACCATCAGAGCCTTTCGGATTGACAGCTTGACCTTCCGCAACCTTTTCACGTTGAAGGTTGTTACGAATTTCAGCCTTCATAATGTAACGAGCAACTTCATCCTCAATCGTTTCGATCATCGCTTCAAACATAGCGAAGCCTTCCATTTGGTACTCACGAAGTGGATCGTTTTGTCCGTATGCACGGAGATGGATACCTTGGCGTAATTGATCCATTGCATCGATATGATCCATCCACTTCATATCAACAACACGCAGTACGATAACTTTCTCGAACTCACGCATTTGTTCTTCACCGTATGCTTCTTCTTTCTCATCATATTTTGCTTTGACATGTTCAGCTATAAGTTCAGTCATCTCTTCTGGAACCTTACCAGCTAGATCACCCTTGCTCAAAGCTTGTCCGTCAAGCAAATTAATGTTCACACCTTCAACGATTGCATCAATGTTCCATTCCTCTTCCACCTTATCTTGAGGAGTGTGTGTCGAAACTAATCGTGCAACAGATGAATTGATCATGCCTTCAACAACTTCACGCAAGTTAGCATTATCAAGAACATTAAATCGTTGGTCATAGATCACATCACGCTGTTGACGAAGTACATCGTCGTATTGTAAAAGCGTTTTACGAGCATCAAAGTTATTTCCTTCAACACGTTTTTGAGCTGATTCAACTGCACGACTGACAAGCTTACTTTCAATCGGCTGATCATCTTCCATACCGAGACGCTCCATCATCGAACGCATATTATCAGAACCGAAGCGACGCATCAACTCATCTTCCATTGATAGATAGAACTGAGAGACACCTGGGTCACCTTGACGACCAGAACGACCACGCAGCTGATTATCAATTCGGCGACTTTCATGACGTTCCGTACCGATAACGGCGAGACCACCGAGCTCTTTTACACCTTCACCTAGTTTGATATCGGTACCACGACCAGCCATATTCGTTGCAATTGTAACAGCACCTTGTTCACCAGCATGTTCAATAATCTCGGCTTCCTTACCATGCTGTTTCGCATTTAGGACATGATGGAACACGCCTCTTTTCTTCAAAAATCGAGAAATCAACTCTGACGTTTCAATGTTCACTGTACCAACTAGTACAGGCTGTCCGTTTTTATGACGTTCAGCAATATCTGCTGCAACTGCATTAAACTTACCTTCCATCGTTTTGTAGATCAAATCAGAGCGGTCATCACGAGCAATCTCTCTATTTGTCGGAATCACCAAAACATGCATGTTGTAAATGTTACGGAATTCCTCTTCTTCCGTTTTTGCCGTACCAGTCATTCCTGAGAGCTTCTCATACATTCTGAAATAGTTCTGGAATGTAACCGTTGCAAGTGTCATACTTTCATTTTGAATCTCAAGACCTTCCTTCGCTTCAATCGCTTGATGTAGACCATCACTATAACGACGCCCCTTCATTAAACGACCTGTGAATTGGTCAACGATTACGACTTCGCCTTCCTGTACGACATAATCAACATCTCGAATCATACTTGCGTGTGCTTTCAGCGCTTGGTTAATATGGTGTGTAAGCTGAACGTTCTTTATATCAAATAAGTTTTCAATTCTGAATCCACGCTCTGCTTTATTAATCCCTTCCTCTGTTAACAGTACACCCTTCGTCTTCTCATCATACGTATAATCAGTTTCTTTTTGTAAAGTTCGTACAAAGCCGTTAGCTTGATGATAGAGATTCGCAGATTTCTTCGCAGAACCTGAAATAATGAGTGGTGTTCGTGCTTCATCAATTAAGATCGAGTCAACTTCATCGATGATCGCATAGTGAAGCGGGCGTTGTACCATATGTTCTTTATAAAGTACCATGTTATCACGTAAGTAATCGAAGCCTAATTCATTGTTCGTACTATACGTAATATCTGCTCCATACGCTTCTTGCTTCTCTTCACGAGAAAGGCTATTTAAGTTCAAACCGACCGTTAAGCCTAAGAATTCGAATAACTTGCCCATTTGTTCTTTATCACGACTAGCCAAATATTCATTGACTGTAATAATGTGTACACCTTTGCCTGTTAGAGCATTTAGATAAGCAGGCATCGTTGCTGATAATGTCTTACCTTCACCAGTTTTCATCTCCGAGATATTACCTTCATGAAGTGAAACAGCACCTAAGATTTGTACATGGTAAGGACGCATACTAAGAACACGTTCAGCAGCCTCGCGTACGACTGCATATGCTTCAGCCATAAAATCTTCTAATGATTCTCCGTTTGTATAACGCTCCTTAAATTCTTCTGTCTTAGCACGTAGCCCATCATCAGATAATTGCTTAATTTCTGAACTATATGCCTCAACTTGGTCAACTACCTTCTGCATTCGACCGAGTTGACGCTGATTTCCATCACCAAACACCTTTTTCAATATTCCAATCATATCGTGAACGCTCCCCTGCTTTCATTTCTGTGGAAATGAGATCGAAGTTTCATTATTCCACCTAATAATTCGGCCTATTTCCATTTCAAGTTTCGAGCAAGCATTTATCACTATTGCCTACACGCTTAGAACATCTATCTAAAACTATATATAACCGTTATCAATAATATTTACCCGTATATAATTTACAATCTATCCTATATCATAACACTTATTTCGCAACCATTCTAGTAACGTTATTTACTGACTATGGAAGCACTAACCTGTATCTTGTATGTACCATTCAGAGAAAGACGCTCATTAGATTCAACTAACTAAATTGAGTAATATATGTAGATAAAAAAATCATGCCTCAAATGAAACATGACAAGTTTTTACTTATAATTTTATGTCAATATTTCGACCTGCTGTTGGATGAGGAGCTTGTAACATTTCCATTAGCGCATTTCCTTGTTGCTCAGCCGTATTCATCGTCTTCTTCATCATGGAAATGTCAACTTGAGACTGTACATTCATCTGACTCAATGCCATTGAAATTGCCGCAATATCCATTCGAAAACCTCCAATCAGTGATAGATATTTTTATGATTATGTTAAAAGGACGCAACCCGTTTTAAGAGTCACGTCCCTCTATTATTCATTTAGTTTGGCTCGATTAAACCATACTTGCCATCATTTCGACGATAAACGACATTTGTTCGTTCTGTTTCAGCATTTGTGAAAACGAAGAAATTATGTCCAAGCATATTCATTTGTAGAATCGCTTCTTCAGAATCCATCGGTTTCAAGTTGAATCGTTTCGTACGAACAACATCTAATTCGTCCTCTGGTTCTGCATCGTGAATTGCTTCTTTCTCAAGTTCTGCAAATACAAACTTAGGAGCATTACCTTCAGCACGGAACTTACGATTAATTTTTGTTTTATGCTTGCGAATTTGTCTCTCTAATTTATTGATCACTAAATCGATTGCTGCATACATATCAACGTGCTTCTCTTCGGCACGTAATAGGAGATGTGTCATTGGAATCGTTACCTCAACACCTTGCTCAGCGTTATGAACGCTCATATTGACATGTACTTCAGATGTAGGAGGCGTATCGAAATAACGCACTAATTTTCCAATCTTCTTCTCGATATATTCTCTTAATGCTGGAGTCACTGTAATATTTTCGCCACGGATGTTAAATTTCATAATGGTTACCCCTCCTTGTTTCTTCTTACACTTATATAATTCAATACTTCCCCCTCTTATTCCTTCTTAAACATGAGAAAAGTATGTCGAAATTGTGAGAAAAAATAGCCCCAAAACTATAGTTAGTTTAAAGGGCTATTATTAACGTTTTTTATCTAAGTAAATTCCATCAATCAACGGATTTTCATACGGGTTTTGATATCGTTTCGCGGTCTTTTGGCTTTTTTTAAACTTTTTTAAATCATGTTCAACAATCTTATGATATCTCACAAAAAGAGGTTTCAGGCTTTCATTGAGATCAACAATTTTTTTTAACAGATCTTTTTGTTCCACGGTCATCTCAGCTGGAATATCCTTAAGAAGCTGATCACGTCGATACAAAATATCGTTTATTTTTCTTATGTACCTTAACCTCTGTTCACCTTCCGGCAGACCTTCCTCAAGCAGCACTTGCAACGAACATGTTAGATCATAGAGCTGCTGTATACTATGCATTATGCTTTACCACTTTGTTGAAGCTGTGCTTGCTGTCCACGATTAATCTGCATCACCTGTTTCCACGTATCGCGAAACTCCACTGCATAACCTTCAACTTCATTTAAGATTTCGATGTCGTTCTTCGCATTCGCTTCCATCAATCTTCTATACATGTAATCATACATCGGCATAATTGTTTCTGTAATCGGATACTTCGGATCCATTGAAATCATTAATTCTTGAACGATATTTTGTGCTTTTATAAGGTTCGTATTTCGGTCTAAAATATTATTTTCTTCGATTGCTCTCTTTGCGAGTTTAATAAACTTAATGCACCCTTGATAAAGCATTAGTGTTAGTTCTTCAGAAGAAGCAGTTTCAATTGAATTTTGCTTATACTTTTGATACGCATTGTTCACAATCTTTCCCCCTTTAAGACTGTTGGGTTAAGCTTTGGACTAAATAGTCAGCTTGTGAGTTATATTGTTGCATCGCCTTTTCCATGGCAGTGAATTCTCGCCAATAACGATCTTCGATTCTTATTAATTTCTCTTCAAAATCATAGATATCTTCTTCTAAACGAGTTAATTCTTTTCCAATTGTATATTGATCCAATACACTTGAATCCTTTCCCGCTCGTTCAGTAATTTTTGATTGGGCACTTTTGAGAGTATCTCTCATTCTATCAACAATACCTTTTTCCGCAGTAGCGTCACCATTTTTATTAAACAAGTCAAACACTGCATTTGGGTTTTCTTCAAGCGCCTTCCTTAGTCGCTCTTCTCCCGTTAAGCGTTCTTCACCACGAATTTCTGGGTCTAGCAACAACTTTCCACCTTCAAGATAGTCTTTCGATGTAACAATTCCAATCGCGGTAAGATTGTCAAGTAAATTACCTAATCCATCCACTGGTTGATACGTAGCGGCTCGCAACTCATTTAACGTATTTGATAAAATAGAATCATTCCTTAATAGACCACTTTTCGACTTTTCCTCCCACTGCTCAATTTGCTTTTCTGATAAGGATTCACGTTCTTCATCAGTTAACGGCTTATAGTCTCGATAAAGTTCTTCCTCTACTTTCCCTTGCATCTTATCGATCAGCTGATTGTATTTATCCATAAACTCGATTATCTTGTCAAACATTGCATCAACATCTGTCTTCGCATCAACTGTTATAGCCTGCCCAGAGCTAAACTCTGATTTAAGCGTATACTCTATTCCATCAATCTGAAAATTATTTGATGCTTTTTCTGTCTCTATACCGTTAATAATGAGTCTTGCATTCTCACCATTCGACTTAATATTGTCATTAATAAAGACATTCTCTCTTGTAGATCCCACTTCTCCTATGTCTGTTCCTGAACGAGCACCAACAAAACCTAATTGATCTAAAACACTCGCTGTCAATTCATCTGTTGCTTCGATAGACATTATCTCGCTACTAGCATCGACAATGAATTCAACTTTATTATCCTTAGATAAATTGACTGAAAAACCGAGGGATGCATCATTAAGATCCTTTATTACACTATCCAATTCTTCTGTTTCATTAATATTAACTGTCTTAGTCGTTACTGTCCCATCTTCAGCAGTTATTTCGAATGATAGTGAATTGGATTCTATCTTAAAAGGTTCAACTGCTTGCTGTTTGGCTGTAAAAACTGTCGCTGCATCTTCCCCATTATAACCCAATTCCTTCCCACTAGTCGCCATAGAAAAACCAAGTTCTTTCATAAAATCCGCTGTTTCGGTATCATTTATCATTAACTGAGCACCTGATCCCGTATCTTTTGATGATACGACGACTTGGTCAGTGAACTCATCATGATAAAAAGAAATTCCTAATGAAGATTGATTGAGATTCCTCATAACATCTTGAAATGTATCTGTCTCTTTTACCTCAATGTCTACAGTTGAAAATGACGTTTCACCTGGTTTCTTATAATCAAATGATATCGTTCTTGCCGTACCACTTACATAACTTACGGTTTCAGGTGCTGTCCATCTAGTTGCCGTAGCTAGATTATGGACTTTATCAAATGTCATATTTGCATTTGATGTAGGACCAACTGCTTTCACACCAACTAAGCTATCGTTTGAACTCGTTACTTTCGACTTGAGAAAATCTCTCTCCAACGCCATATTCTTAAAAAGATAATCATCGAATTCGAAAAGCGCTTTATTAATCTCTCGATAGTCATCACGTTTCCATTCTAATGTTTGCTTTTCTTGCTCATAACGTATTAATGGTAGCCGTTCCACGTCCATTAGCTGTTTAACAATACTATCCGTATCCAAGCCACTCGCAATTCCTGAAAATCGTATGTTATTCATTATGCTCCCCCTCTTTCATTCTTCATCCATTACTCATAATATCGGTTGTTACAAACTGAAGCTTTAGCACAAAAAAAGAGCATTTCTGCTCTTATATTTTTTGGTCAACGATTGTTCCAAAATATTTCAAAATTCCACCTAAAATATCTAAGTATTGTTCTCTTGGAATTTCACTTAGCACTTCATCAGAACTTTGATCAACGATTTGAACGAAATACTCATTTGTTTCTTCATGATGGCGATATTTTAAATACGTGTACTTCGTATCAAATGAAATCAATTCATTTTTTTGATGGGTATGTTCTTTTTCTGGTGATGAGTTTTCTACTTCATTGTTCATTTTTTGTTTATCTTCTACTTGCTCTGTTTGTGTATCCATAAACTTTAAATCATTTCCTTGAAATGTACGTGTATTACTACTAACATCAACAGCCGTGCTGATAACCACCATAAACACCACCTTTTGATATATTTGTATATTTAATATATCGGCATTTCTCTTTAAAATTTTGATATAATACAAAAATATCTAATAATCCTTCAAAATATAAACGCTACTAAAGTTATTTTCACAATATCTTTATCATTCTTATTTTAATTCATTAGCAGTTGTGTTAGATTATCTTCAAGTTCTGCTCTCCACCTTTTGAACGAAGGCAATAATGTAAATTGCATCACTTGCTGTAGTTGTGCGTAATCGTTTTCTTCATAGAAGTTCACAATTAGATCAAATGCTTTCCGCAATTCATTAGAACTTTTAATCTCTTCTTTAACATTTAAATTATTGTATGAATTTTCGATCGTTGCAAATGCATGAATCACATCATGAAACAACATCATCGATTCTTCATAGCGCATTTGTTGATATTGATGCTGTATATGCTTTAAGCCAATTTCGCATGTCTCTAATAATTCTGTAATTTTATTCATTACTTTTATATTCTTCTCCATATGAATACTCCCCGACTCATTTATTAGTGATGATATTAACTGTACAATCATACTGACTATTTTTTGCGTGTAATTTGTTCTCTCATTATTCTTATTTCTTCCTTTAACTGCTGTATTTCTTTTTCTAAGCTTTCTCCATAATTTTCTTTCTCATCTTGAGAAGCTGGTCTTGGTAATAATCCGATAAAACGAGCTAATGTAATAATTGTCATGAACAGACCTATAACCGCCTGTACAAAAATAATTAAATGTCCTATATGCTGTATACTTGACATGCTGTTAGCACCAAACGTAACCATTGTTAGGAAACTAAACAATAACGTATCTGTTATTGTGCCTTTTGAAATGAGAATATTTAAATGTTCAGACATAATCATATAGGATGTAGCGAA
This sequence comes from Bacillus solimangrovi, assembly GCF_001742425.1. Lineage (GTDB taxonomy): Bacteria > Bacillota > Bacilli > Bacillales > Bacillaceae_N > Bacillus_AV > Bacillus_AV solimangrovi. The sequence continues at coordinate 108,972 of NZ_MJEH01000033.1, read as the reverse complement.
CCAAAAGATAACCTCAACATAGTTATGTAATAGTAAAATGACTAATCTTCGATAACTTCTTACCGAATATCCTGCATTTTGATACGGGTCAAACAATAGAACATTAACTTGATATACGGTTATTTCTAATATACGAATAAAACTATATAATAATATTGTAAAGGCAATCCATAATGGAACTTCCATTGATTTAGTAATGATCATTGAACTTAATGATGCAATTAAATTGAACATTACCCATATTTCAACAAAAAGATGTGACCCCCTTAAACCCGGAATCATCCTAACATATTCAAACACAGAAATATATCTTAACAGATGAAATACCTTTTCCCAGAAAGATATAATTATAGAACCTTGCAATTAGATCCCCCTTTTATAACATAAAAATTAGAGTCAGTGTTACTCTTATATACATCCATAACAATTGAATTAATTCATGTACAAACTTTTCAAAAAAAGAACTCTAGCAATGCTAGAGTTCTTTTCCTTACATCTATTAACGTAATAATTGAAGTACACCTTGTGGGTTTTGGTTCGCTTTTGCAAGCATTGCTTGAGAAGCTTGAGCAAGGATACTTTCTTTCGTTTGGTTCATCATTTCCTTCGCCATATCTACGTCACGGATACGAGATTCCGCAGCAGTTAAGTTTTCAGAAGCCGTTCCTAAGTTATTGATTGTGTGCTCTAAACGGTTTTGGAATGCACCAAGTTTAGAACGCTCTGCAGATACTGTTTCAATTGCATTATTAATTACAGAGATGCCAGTTTCAGCACCTTGCTGTGAAGAAATATCGATAGATGATAATGAAAGTGATTGTACACTCATTTCGTTAATGTCCACTTTCATCGTTTGACCTTGGTTAGCGCCAATGTGGAATGATAATGAACTATCAACTTTGCTATCATCTGCAGCTTGAGTTTCTGAATACGAGCTTAATTTATTTGCAAAGTTTCCAGCAATCTCTGTAGAATCTGCAGCAGATACTTGTGCAGTTAATGTAAGGTTAGACAGAGCAAATGCTTCACCTTGTTGACCTGTAATTTGTAATTGACCATCAGAATCAACTGTTACATTAGCTGTTCCACCAATTGTATCACGAATTGAATCTGCTAAATCTTGAAGAGTATTTGTTCCAGTTACGGCAAATGTGCCAGTTTTTTCTTCGCCACCAACGATAACACTGATGTTAATTTGGTTACCTGATTGAAGACCTAAGTTGTTACCAGATCCATCACCTAAAGAAACTAATCGAGTAGTTGCTCCAGCTGTTTCTGTAGCATCTGCTCCTCCTACAGAAGAACCAGCGTTGAATGTGGCTGCGAAAGTCTGTGACTTTCCTGCAACAGAAGAGCTTGCAAAAGTACCAGATGCAGATGCTAAGTCGTTAGTTGAACCAGCAGCAAGTGAAACAGCTCCTAAACTACTTTTAATAATTAAATCTGTATCTCCCGTAGCTTCAAATGTAACAGAAACTGCACCAGCTCCAAATTTATCATCGAATGCAGCTTGCAAAGCATCAACAGTCTCTTGATTTTCCCCTACTGTATCACCGTCAGACATTCCATAATTTGTTAAATCAATCGTTTCTGCAGTACGAGCACCTAATTTAATGTCTAAACTAGTTTCACCAGCAGTAACATTAATATTTCCAGCTGTAAGAGCATATGCAGCTGTGCTATCTGTAATTGCACTTGAGAAACCTAGCTGACCTGCAGAGATATTACTAACTGCAGTTACTGCAACCCCACTATTCATTCCTGTACTTGCTGAAATAAAAGATAATTTGTTATCACTTGTTAACTCAGCAGTAACTTTACCTGCTAGATTTGCATTATTACCAATCGCATCGTTAACAGCAGTAACTAGATCTTCTCTTGATGTATATTGGCCTTGTGCTATAGTAATAGCTTGAGCACCAGCACCATCTACATTTAGATTAATTTGATCATTAACACCTGTAGAAATGGTTGTTGTAGCTTGAAGAGCATTGGCTCCAGTACCCGTCCCTTGTGTAGCTGTACCATCTAATTGAATAGACTCTAATTTTGTAGCTTTAGATAATCCAGCTTTTTCTAAGCTACCATCGAATAATGTCTTTGTATTGAATTCAGTTGTTCCAGAAATACGATCGATTTCATCTTTAAGTTGTGAAATCTCTTTTTGCATTTCTTCACGGTCAGGATCTGTCGCTGTATCATTTGATGATTGAACAGCTAGTTCACGCATACGTTGAAGAATTGAGTGTGTTTCTTGTAAAGCACCTTCAGCAGTTTGAATAAGAGAGATACCATCTTGCGCGTTACGGCTAGCTTGATCCAATCCACGTACTTGTGCACGCATTTTTTCAGAGATTGCTAAACCTGCTGCGTCATCTCCTGCACGATTAATACGAAGACCTGATGATAATTTCTCCATTGAATTCGCATTCGCTTTGTTTGCATTACCCATTTGACGATATGTGTTCATTGCCGATAAATTATGATTAATAATCATGTGTTATTCCTCCTTGAGATCCATTTCCCACATCCATGTGGTTATTATAGTTTCATAGTGTTAGCCTCGGCCGTAGGTCTAACACTAGTTCACTTACAGTTACTATATCGGTACTTTTGCTCTATTTTTTAGCTTTCTTTACTTATTTTTTAAAATTTTTTTGGAATTGATTAAATGCTTCGATTGATGTGAGTGCCGCGGCTTTATTTTCTGCTTGAATTGATAGATAGACTTCTTTCCGATGAATATCAATATGCTTTGGGGCTTTAATACCAAGCTTCACTTGTTCGCCATCAACCGCTAACACTTCAACTTCAATTTCATCACCAATTTTAATTGATTCATTTCGTTTTCTCGTTAGAACAAGCATGCTTAGCCCTCCTTCGATAGTGAAGATACGGTTTGAAATAATAGATGTTTCGTCAAATATTTCTCATCAATCAACACAACCTGCTTCGCATGTTTCGTCTTTGTATTAACAATTATCGGTGCTTGTAGATTTGCTGTTGTACGCTCAAACGGTTCAGCGATCGTAAGAATGACAAAAACTTGCACATCTTGTTTATCATTTATGTTTAGTTGCCTAATCACACTGTCTGATAGTTTGAACTCATACGCTTGATTGAATTCGAACGGATTTATTACAACAAATGTTAAATCAGGGGTATTTATGGATTGCAACGCATAGAAGGGTGCATCCGTAGACATTTGCATGAATGCAAATTCTTTCTCATCTTCAAAGCTTGGAATCCCTTCTTCAAATGTCCAGATGTTCTCTGTAGCAACTTCCTGTTCACCAAGATATTTCGTTTGAATAATCATTTTCGCACCACTTTTCAATATTGATAATCGACTTTTCCACCAACAACATTGAAGGAAATTGACGATTTCGCTTTCAAATAAACGTCAGTCTGCCACTTGGGTATTTCTATAATCGGATACTGCGGTTTAATAGATATATTCGGTGTATAACTTTGTACCTTCACTTGAAACTCTCCACGTTCAAAATGATGCTTCACATCTGTTGTACTTTTTGGAACGTATCCGATTTGAAAGCCTCTCGTCGGATAAAGGACACTATCTTCAGCTGCGATTGACACAATTGGATTGCCTTCATTTTCAATACGCATCAGCTTAGTGCCTTCTTGTGCAGCCTTCGCAGTAGCTTGCAATGCTGCTTGTTCTCCCTTTTGAGCCCACTCCTGTATGCGTTCGAAGATGTGCTTCACATCGGCTTGGGCAAATGCCGCAGATTGATCGATAGAAAGTTTCCCAAATTCATTAACGATCTCAATTTCAGGCAGTGGTTGGTTAATGTCTATGATTGCTTTCGGCTGTCTCATCGTCATTTGGGGTCTTGATTGTCTAATTCCGATTTCAGCTTGTGTTTGTTGGATTTGAATCTTTGGCAAGTTCAACATCATCCACCTCTCTCAGCAACACCACATCATCATTAGTTAATTTTCATAAAAATTAGATTGAAAGAAAGAGCTGTCTATAATGACAGCTCCTTATCTGAGAAAATCCATTAACGTCGGTTGAATAATACGTGCACCTGCTGCTAATGCAACTCGATGAAGACTCTCTTGTGTTTGCAGGTCCATGATTGCCTTCTCGAAATCAATATCTTCATTTTCTGAAACGGTTTTTTTCGCAACAATTTCCTGAGTTGACAAACGTGCTTCTACCATCTCAATACGATTTTGTCTCGCTCCCAATTCTGCTCTCGTATTAACAACACCATTTAATACGTCATCAATTTGATCGAGTGATTCATCTAGATCACTTGCTTCTGTAGTCGTATTAACGAGCATCTTCTCAATAGATGTCATCAGTCCAAACATTTCTTGTGAAAAAGCTTCTTGTGCACGAACATTAATTGGAATTGTAACGCCCTTCATCACTTCAATTTCTACATCCTGTGTATTCCTAGACACAGCATCTTGGCTCGTGAAAACCAATTGATCTGAACTGATCGATTCATTCACTTCAAAAGGAGTACTACTCCCGTTTGGTAATTCTTCAAATGTATGAACGATTTCATCTGATGCGCGATCGATCGTAATTCTTTGACTATCAGGAGCTTCAAACGTAAATTCTGTCCCACTCACTTCTTTAAACGAATAAGGTTTTCCTTGATATGTCATCACATACTGATTCCCATTGCCTAAGTCAAGATCCGTTGCAAATTCTCCATATTCAATATCCATGAAAGCCTCGTTAATTGGGGATTCACTCGTATTCGTTCCGTTAAAAATATATTTATTTCCAACCTTCGTATCTGCTATATCCGCAAGATGCTGCTTTAATTGGTTAATTTCCTTTGCAATATTCGCTCGATCTTCTTCTGTATAACTATCGTTAGCCGCTTGTGTCACGAGCTCACGAACTCGATTGAGGATGTCACCTGCTTCTCCCAACGCTTGATCAGCATTGTCCATCCATGAATATCCTTCAGTTAAGTTACGTTGAAATTGTTCAATTTCTACAACCTCACTGCGATATCGCATTCCTTTCATTGCAACAACTGGGTCATCTGAAGGTTTCGTAATTTTCTTTCCTGTATTGAGTTGATCTTGAACTTTCCCTAACCGTTCATAGTTATTACTTATATACGTTAAGTTACTATTTGTTAGCATTGATTGTGTTACACGCATCCGTTACTCACCATCCTTATCTACCTACACGGCCCATTCCGTTAATGATCGTATCTAACATTTCATCAACAGCCGTTATATTTCGAGCTGCCGCATTATAGGCATGCTGGAACTTAATCATATTTGTCATTTCTTCATCTAATGAGACACTACTCGTTGACATGCGACGATTATCAACAGAATCTTTTAATGATTGAGTCACATCTAACATACGGTTTGATTCTGAAGCATTTACACCCATATCACCAATAATACCTTGATAGAAAGAATGAACCGTCGTTAAGATGCCGTCATAGTTGATAACATCATCTTTCGCATCTGCAAGTGCAAGTGCATTTGAGCCATTTCCAACAAATGCATCATCGACAGCTTGATTGCCTTCTGCTGCGAACGTAAATGTCCATGTCTGAATACCTGTATTATCATCGGCAATTGTTACATTCGATACATCAATTTTCACACCGTACAGTTCTACTTCGTTTGAGCTTGAAGTAACTAATGGAAATCCATCGATTGCTGGTGTATTCGGATCCATATCAATTTCTTTTCCTTTATTATCCAATGGTATAACCGTATATATCCATTGATTTGTCGATTCATCATACGATGCATCGATTTGAATTTTTTCTGCATTTGCTGGCAAATCAGTTTGTCCTGTAGAATTAGCACCGCTACTTGCAAGCCTATCATACACACCTGTAACACCTGGGTTACCAACAGTGCCTACCTCTACGTTATCACGCACCATCGCACCTGCAAGCACATTACCTTCCGCAGCAGCTGCAATATTATCCGTATCTTCAATAATCGCTGCCGATACTTTTATATTTGCTGCAGCACCTTTCGGGTTATCTTTTGTCGGCATTACACTTCCTGCGTAATCGAAAAAGTTCTTTTTCGATTGATTGCCATTTTCGATATCATTAATGCTCCACCCTGATTGGTGAATGAGGTTGAAATGATTAGCAAAAGAAAATGCCATCTCATCAAGGTCGGCCATCATTTCAGGATATAACCCTTTCACCTGTTCATCTCCACTCTTTCGATTGGTAGGTGTAGGGTCATCTATGTAGCCATACCCCTCGATGAATGCCTTCAACTTCCCATTCGAATCAAAGCTATTGAAGCTATTAAGTTCAAAAGTTCCAGTTGCAGAGTCTGGATCGACAATACCTTCAAAACGAGATGATTTCTCATCTAATTGAAAAAATTTAATTTGCTGAACAGGACTATCTTCATCTGCTCTATTTTCATACTGAACACTCACACCTGTTGCTGTAAGTGATCGTGCATCGATTAACTTGATCTGTCTTCCATTATCATCGGTTAAAATCTTACCTGTCCTATCTACCAAAAAGACGTCATACAATCCTTCAGCACCACCCGCAGCATTACCTCCGCTTGCTACTGAAACAGTCTTAATATCAACGAGACTAGATAGCTCATCAACTAAGCGATCACGCTCATCGTATAAGTCATTTGGTAAATAACCATGTGGCTCAACAGCACCGATCTCTTTATTCACTTGGTTAATTTGACGAAGTATTGAATTAATTGCAGATTCTGTTACGCCAATTTCATTTCGATAATCTTTCTGAATTGATTTAAGGGAATCATACATATAATTAAATGTATCTGCTAATGCAACCCCTTGCTCTTTAACAACTTTTCTTGCGCCTACATCTTGAGGCTGCACCGCTAAATCTTGCAACGCATTCCAAAACTGATCCATCATATTCGCTAAACCTTCCTCAGAAGGTTCACTCATGACATCTTCCATTTGGGATAACACTTGGCTCCTCGCTTCCCAATAGCCATTCTTTGCACTTTCACCACGAAATTGCATATCTAGAAATCCGTCTCGCATACGTTGAATATCACCAACTTGTACACCTGTCCCAATTTGCCCAGGAATATTCGGTGTATTAAAAGCTGGGGTTGGATACGGTTCCGTTTGCGTAAAATTCACTCTTTGACGTGTGTAACCTGGTGTATTCGCATTTGCGATATTATGACCTGTTGTATATAGTGCCGCCTGCTGACTACTCAATGCACGCATAGCAGTCTCTAATCCATGAAAAGTTGAAGTCACTCTTATTCCTCCGTTCGTTACGCTTTCGAATCAAAAATGAAGCGCCCTTGATTAACATTCCGATCCACTTTTGTCGGGCTTTCATAATTAAATTCATCTGGTTCAGGTAATAGCATATCAATCGAAAAATTAACAAATTGCAAAGAATGCTGTATAAGTTGCTGATTCAGATCATTTTGTCGTTTTAGTTGAGACAGTAGTGCTGACAATTGTTCAAACAAACGCTGTAGAGTTTCAGCACTCTCCTTTGGAACAAAACGCATACAAGTTGTAAGTGTTCTCTCATCTGATTTGCCATCTAGTAACTCATCAACAGCCTGTGTACGTGCCTTATCAATTTGACGAACCGCTTGTACATATTTTGTTTCAACCTTGACTAATTGTTGCAATTCTTCTAATTCATTATTTTTAATAAGCTCTGTTTTCTTTTCTGCGATTTTAAATAACTGTTCATGTAACTTGATTAACTTTTGTAATGATTCGACTAAAATTCCGATGGACAAACTATACGCCCCTCTTTCTCCTTATTCCGTCCAAAAATCATACATTTTTTGTGCAATTTTATGTGGATGAACTTCATAATCTCCAGATTGAACTTTTTCTTTTATCGCTTTTATCTTCTCATCACGTTCAGTTTGAATTGAGCTTTCCTTCTGCAGTTCCTTCGCTTCTGAAGATATCTTTACTTCATCTTTCTTTTTCTCTGCTTTTAATGATTCTTGAAACTCCTGTTGCTTCTGATAAGGGTTCATTCTCATTGAGTTAATACGATTAATGTTCATATTAGACCTCCTTTTCTTTTTTCGTTTAAATTCAAGATATACCTATATTCATAGAGATAATTCTATTTATAATTAACGGAGCTATTCATGTCATTTAGACTAATATAACTACAAAACCGATACTACTCTAACTATAGTATCGGCATCTTATAGATATTTTTAATTATTTTTTTCGTCTGATTTTCTCATCAACCATAGAATAATACGTGTGTTGTTTTTCTGTTGCTTCTTTTCTTTCACTCTCACGTTTATAACGATGCAAATCATCCTTAATGGTTCTCACGCACTCTACACACATTTCACCTTCCCGAATGATTGTTCCACAACGTTTACATCCATATCCAACGTTAGGAAACTGTGTTGTTCTTAGACGACCTTCCTTCACGAATCTCATAATTGTTTCTTCTGCTACACCTGTGTCTGTATGAATTTGCTGAATCGTCGCACTACGATTTTCTTTCTTACGAATATATTTATAAACAATATCAAATTGTTTATCTTCCTCTCGTCTACAGGTTTCACAAATCCCACTAAGGTTTTGTACAAATAATCGATCGCACTTCGGGCAATTTGCCAATTCCGCCATGTTATATCCCCCCATCACGATTCTTTTCTTTTATTATACTATATCGACAAATTCTAGGTAAGCTGAAGCATAGCCCACTTTCTTAACTACGAATAAGTGTAAAGGATCGAATACGTTTCGATGTGTGAGGTGATAAGGTTTTCGCAGCATGACGAAGGGTTGTTCCTGTTGTATAGATATCATCTATTAAGACGATATGTTTGTCTTGTAGACTGTGTAGCTCAGAGGTAAGAGAAAATGGGGAACTCGTATGTATACGTTCTTCTCTTGACTTTTGACTTTGCTTCTCTTCACTTTCAGTTCGTTTTAACAAATTAACTATCGGATAATCTAGCAGTTCAGCAAGTGCGGCCGATTGATTAAATCCTCGTTCATAGAGGCGCTTTTCACTTAAGGGGATTGGAACAAGATATAGATCGTTATCTTTATAGTGTTTAGAAAAAGTACTTAAGAGACTCTGTCTAAATGCTTCAATTACTACATAATCTCCTCGAAACTTCCATTGGTTCACAACATTTTTCATAAATTCATTGTATTCGAATACTGAAACATTTTGCGCCAACATCCCTGTCCATTGACTAGATTCTTCCCACCTTTGACAGTCATAACATACTCCATCTACGTAGTAATCAGCTGATAATGAGTTTACGGGGCGACTACATTTTATACATGTTTCTTCAGTGATAGGGACTAAATTACTCTTACACTTATCACACAACTTCTCTTGTTTCTCGTTGAAGACATAATATCGCCATGAAAGCTTCAGAAGAATTCCATTATCGCAAATTGGACAATAATTTTTTGAAGAAAAAGCTAATGGACCAATAAATGCGTTTATGACAACTCCCTCCTTATTTTAAATCTATTAAACCCTTTTCACTCGCTTCTCTATTCATTCGTTCAATTTGCCTCCTCGCCTTCACCATTTCATTCGTTATTCCGTAATGAAAGAAGGTTACAACGCCTGTTGGAAACTTAGGGCTTCTACCCACTCGTCCAGCTATTTGAACGAGTGCACTTTCAGTAAAAATGTTATCTTCTGCTCCTAACACAGCCACATCAATATTCGGAACAGTGATACCACGTTCAAGAATTGTAGTTGTGACGAGAATCATAATCTCTTGATTTCGAAATCGTTCAACCTTCTCTTTCCGATTCCGATCTTCTGCATGTACCCCTGTAACAGAACGATCCAGCTCACTTATTAATATGACAACTTGTTCTAGCGTACGAATATGAGGGACAAACAACAGAACTTGTTTGTTCTTGTCGATTCGTTCACTAAGCCATGAAACGAAAACATAAGGTAAAAGTTCTTTCTCTAAAGCTTTTTGCCAATTCCCACACCATTTAAAATTTGGTACTGGTAGTGGATGACGATGATAACGAGCAGGGATAGTAATAATGTCGAGATCTTCTGACTGAAGAAGTTGTTTATCTGGGGTTGCAGTGAGGTAAATGAGCGAAGAATCTATTTTTCTAGATTGGTTGAGAGCATACTGGAGCATCGGTTCAACTCGATATGGGAACGCATCAACTTCATCAAGGATCATCACCTCAAAGGTACGGTAATAGCGAAGTAACTGATGAGTTGTTGAAATCATTAATTGTCCATTACGTTCCTTATCTTTACTATTTCCATAGAGTGATACGACCTCAACAGTCGGAAAAGCTTTTTTCAATCTTGGTGCAAGTTCAAGTACAACATCTGTTCTCGGTGTCGCAATGCAAATGGTCAAGCCTTGATTTAATGCATATTCAATTCCGCTAAACAAGACCTCAGTTTTCCCCGAACCACATACCGCCCATACGAGTAACTGTTTTTTCTCTTGAATCGCTTCTACTACTTTGTTTGAAGCAGTTTGCTGACCTGTTGATAAAGTTAAGAGAGAATCGCAATGATGATTGTTCTGAATGTGTGTAGTTTCCTCACCGCACCAACTTATTAGCATCGTACAAGCATTAACCCTACCCATAACGAGGCACTTTCGACAATACATACACTCTTTCTTACACCTAACACAAGGCATCCGTGCAAATAAATGCTGATCATGGTTGCCGCAACGTTGACATTGAAACTCATTATTATTTTTAATAAGCCCTTTTTGATATCGAATAAATCCATTTAGATAATGGTCATGAATGACTTGAATTTCGAAGGGAATGAGGTTAATTGGAAGTCGTTTATGTTGAAGAAATTGTTGTAGAGGTTGAACATAAGGATAGTTTTTATTTTTGGGGAGCGTTTCATTGAAAGTACACTCAGAAATCGGCAACATATCAATCAATGATTGCGCCAGTGCTTCAGGAACAATTATAGGCTTACCTGTATATAGTTGCTCACTATATAACATCGCATCACTCCTTATAAGTTGTTCCCCCATCATTGTGACGGGGGAACAGCAATTGTTTTATTCTTCGTACCAACCGACACCCATTGCACCTTCACCGAGGTGTGTACCAATCACTGGGCCAAAATAGCTTATCGTAACATCAACATGTGGATATTCTTGTTCGATTTGTTGAATGATGTCTTTTGCGGCTTCTTCACGATTTGCATGAAACACAACTGCCTTCATCGGAACTTTTTTCTCTGCCACTTCACTGAACAGAGAATAAATGCGTTTTAATGCCTTCTTAGATGTACGAATTTTTTCAAATGGTACTATTTTTTTATCTACGAAATGTAGAACTGGTTTTACTTGAAGGAGACTGCCAACAAATGCCTGTGCACCGTTTAAACGACCACCTCTTTGTAAGTGTGACAAGTCATCAGCCATGAAGTATGCACTCATCGTTTTCTTCATTTCATCTAAACGCTTTATAATCTCTTCTGGATGTTTACCGGCTTGTGCCATCTTAGCTGCTTCAATCACATAATACCCTTGTAACATACAACTCAGTTCCGAGTCGTAAGCATACACGTCCAAGCCTTCGACCATTTCCCCAGCTGTAATCGCACCTTGGAATGTACCGCTTATACCGCTTGAAAGGTGTATAGATATGACCGCATCATGATCTTTTGCTAGTTTCTCATACGTTTCTACCACATAACCTGTTGATGGCTGTGATGTCTTCGGTAATGCATCTACTTCTTTGATCTTTTTGTAAAATTGATCAGTCGTAATATCGATTCCCTCTTGATACGACTCATCACCGAAAATTACATTTAACGGCGTAATATGTATGTTTAATTGTTGGCATAATTCTTCTGGAATATAGGCTGTACTATCCGTTACGACAGCTGTTTTCATTATAAAACCTACCTTTACGAACAAATTCATTGCTATTTTCTATTTTACCTAATTTTGCTTACAATTGCATGTAAACTGTCAATAAAACTACAAAAATAAGAAAATGCCCAATAGCATTGAATCCATAGGCACTTGTTGAAAGAATAGAAATATATTATGATTCAATAGTTTCGAGTGTAATCAGTTCTAAGTTATAGATGAACTAGTCATCTGCACAAAGCCTCTTATGTGTAAATATTAATAAGCAGCCCTTGAATTTCTCCTACTGAATTCAGTATATCTAACTGCTGTTTCTCCTTATTTAACACTTCATTTGTTAGATCAATCAACTTCTGATCGACTGTTTTGACAATCTTATATATTTTTGTACGTCCACGACGGTTAAACCCTCGGCGCTCTTCAAGGTTTAATCCGAATTCAACCGCATCTTCCATGAAATCTTTAACAAGCTTCTTATATTTACGAAACTCTTCAACCGTACGATTCTCAGATAATGTTTTCCCTTGTTTTTCAATGTCTTTCATCATAGCAGAGAGTTTTTCATACGTTTTTTCATCTCTACCTTTTTGCATAACTTCTTGGAAGCTTACCTTTTCTGACACACCTTGCTTTTTCTGGTTCACTTTATTTAGTCCAGCTTTATTGATCTTCTGTACATCCATGCTATACCCGCCTTTAGCATTTTACATTATTGTATCATATGGTAAAAAAAGAGATAAGACCAACTAGATCCTATCTCTCAGTAATTAACTATTAACCTTGAAGTAATTGAAGTACACCTTGAGGTAATTGATTTGCTTGCGCAAGCATCGCTTGTGCTGATTGGTTAAGGATGTTATTTCTCGTAAACTCTGTCATTTCAAGAGCCATATCTGCATCTCGAATTCGAGACTCAGATGCCGTTAAGTTCTCATGAGTTGTCTGCACGTTATTAATTGTGTGTTCCAGACGATTTTGAGTAGCACCGAGCTTTGCACGAACCGAAGAAACGATATTCAATGCCTCTTCTAATTGAAAGATTGCAGCACTTGCAGAATCGTGACTTCGTACATCAATATCTTCAATACCTAATTTAACTGTACTCAACTGTGGAACATCAATATTTACGTTTTGACCAGTATTAGCACCTATTTGGAATGCTAATGATTTATTCGTTAGATCAAATTGAGATTCACCCTCACGAACATTCAATCCAAATTCTATTTCTAATCCACCGTGCTGGATGACACCATTTCTCGTCGTGATTTCTTTTTCAAATGTAATTGGAGTTTCTGTACCATCTGCAGCAACTGAAGAGACTCCAACTTTCATCTCAGCTTCAATTTGAACTCTCGCTGTACCAGCTTGAGTAATCTTAGTTGTATCAATATTAATTGTTCTACCATTTTCCATACCAACCGTTTCAATTCCACCAGTTGCTCCAATTTCTGCAGCAATTTCACCTATTGAAAAACCATCTGGATCGAGAACTTGGATACTTGCACTCTTAATCCCATTATCATCTTCCTGAAAGTCGGTTACTTGAATTGTGTATTCACCAAACGGAAGGTCATTCGTTATATCAAATCTACTTGTACCTAACGTTGCAGATGGGTTAAATGTAGTATCAAATTTCGATCCATTTATAAGACCACCTGAAGTAGTAGCAGTATTTGTTTCAATTGATGCATTTTTTATTGTACCATCTGGATTAAGTTCATGAATCTCATATTCAATGTCTGCTTCTACTTCGATTGTTGCTGTACCATCATTTGATATATTGCTTAAATCAAGTGTAACAGCTCGAGTACCTGAACCAAATTCAACCGAAGCCTGACCTGCTGCTCCAACTGCGATTCCTGCTTTTGCCTCAATTAACGTTTCATCTGGTGAATAGACAGCAATGTCAGCTGTACCATTAGTACTATTGTAGTTTGATATTGAAATACTAAATTCTCCATAAGGAAGTTCTGTAGTTAAAACATCTGAATAAAATCCACCGGCAGTTTTAACTCCTGTATTACTAGCATCTGTTATAGTAGCATTACTTTGAATTTCGATTGTTGCTGTACCATCTGCTGCTACTTGGCTTAAATCCAAGTTAATAGCTGCAGTAGTACCAGAACCAAATTCAACCGAACTTTGACCTGCTGTTGCTCCAACTGCGACTCCTGATTTTTTCTCGATTAACGTTCCATCTGGTGATTTTACTTCGATGTCAGCTTTCATAGTTGCTCCACTTCCAGTTAGGCCTGAAACCGTGACACTATATTCCCCATAAATAACCGATGTTGTTGAAGAGTCTGAATAAAACCCACCAGTTGCAATATCAATCCCTGTAGTGGAAGGATCTGTTACAACTGTCTTATGTTGAGTAATCGACTTAACATTAAGCTGGTATGAACCTGGTGAATTTGCTAAAGTAGAATCTGTCACTTTTGGAGCCTGCTGCATATTTGTATTTTTTGCTTCATTATCTTGGAAAACCGCTTCAAGGTTAACGCCTAATACAGAAGATTCACTTACACCTGCCCCAGGTTGATTTAACTTATACTGATATTCAGGCGTGCTATTAATTTGAATTTCATAACGTCCTGATTCCATTGATGGATCAATTACTGTAGGCACATTCTTAATATTCGTTTTAGCGATTTCTCCTGTTACAAATTGTGTATCAGCCGCACTTGAACCGTCTAATAACTTTCTTGTATTAAATTCTGTTTTTTCAGAAATGCTATCAATTTCTGTTAATAGTTGATCAATTTCCTTTTGAATGTGCTCGCGATCCGATTTTGTATTCGTATCATTCGCTGCTTGTACAGCTAGTTCACGCATACGTTGAATCATTGAGTGAACTTCTGTTAATGCCCCTTCTGCTGTTTGCATTAATGAAATCCCATCTAGTGCATTTCGCTCAGCTACTTTTAAACCTCTAATTTGCGAACGCATCTTTTCAGAGATTGCTAATCCAGCTGCATCATCAGCTGCACGATTAATCCGAAGACCAGATGATAATTTCTCTAAGTTCTTTGATGTACTCATTTGATTTTGATATAAGTTACGATATGCATTTAACGCTTGAATATTATGATTAATTCTCATTATTATAGTCTCCTTTTATAATCAATTATCTACTAATACATTCTTTTCATAAGCCATCGTTTTTTGTCTGTTTAATTTCGGAATTGGTGTATTCTTTTTTTGTAACGCTTCATTCCATGTTCTCGCAATTTCTTGAAGATTCTCTCTTACTTCTTCTATTAACTTAATATCTTTGTTGTAATTTGCCTCTATTAATTTATCAGCCATATAGTTATACAGTGCGTCTAACTGATCAGCGATAATTCCTGCTTCATAGTTAATTCCAGCACCTAATCTATGTAAGATTTCATTTGCTTTTTGCAAATGATTATTTGCAGCAACAAAATTTTTATCTTTTATTTCATCGATTGCCTGATCCAAGTTCGTTAAACAAGCTTCATACAATAAAGCAGTTAGTTCTTGAGGAGATTTCTTATGTAAAGCTTCCTCAGTAAAAAGGTTTGACATGTATGGGCCACCCCTATCAATTTTTCATCTGTTATTATTATCGGCACAAATATACAACTGTTTACCTTTTTCTAATAGTTTCGATCCATTTCTTCAATAAGCAGTAAAATTTCTGCCATTACTTGATACAGTTGTGGTGGAACGTTATCACCTAAGTCCATATCTAACAAGTTTTCAACAAGTGTTGGGTCTTCCTGCATATGAATATTATTTTGCTTAGCAAGCTCAATAATTTGATTGGCAACTTTCCCTTTACCTTGAGCGACAACTTGAGGACCGCCGCCGTTCTCTTCATCATATTTAATAACGGCTGCTGTCGGACCATTCATATCACGACGTTGCTTCTGATTAAAATGCTTAGAAACTCTCATATTTTAAAGTCCATTCCTTCCTCAGTAAAGATTGGGATGAATGAATTTTCATTACTTTCCAATGATTCATCACCAGTTGTTTTCTTAAGTTCTGTACTTAATTGGGCGAACTTAATATCACTAACGTTATAACCGACTTCTTTCAACTTCTCTTTCGTTAATTCAGCAATTGGTGATACTTTTGCAGCAAAGCCTGGCTGATTATTCTTAATTGTGATAGACAAATTTCGTTCGTTTGCATTCAACATAATACCAACTTCACCTAGTCTAGGCGTATCAATTAGAAAATAAAGATTGCAATTTTCCCAATCAACTTGTTCCCCTTCATTACGGGAATTCACATACACTTGCAAATCAGATATGTGTTGGTCTAGCAATATCGGTAACTGGAATAACATCGTTTGTAAATTTGATCCTGAGTCAGGCTTACTAAGCAGTTGCTGACCTGTTAAGTTATTTAATGCTTGCTCTATGTGTGATGTCGGTTTACCTTGTTCCGAACCATCTCCACGCATGAGCTGCATAAGTACTGCCTTCATATTTTTTTGATTTTGTTGTTGGTCTGATGCTCCACTATCGTTTTGATTAAAGACAAGTGAACGCGCTAAGTCACTATCATGGTTCAAACCCATTGAACGTACCGTCTCAAATATTTGACGGGCAGATGGTTCTTGTCGTACTAATCCTCGAGACGTATCTTCAAGTTGTTGTAATAATTGTTGTTGTGGTGTTCGAACCTCTAACCTTTCCGACTCTTGCGTAATAAAACGTTGCACCTTCGTATCAGATGGCTGGAATTTAATCTTATCTATCAAACCTTTCACATCTTGAACAATCCTGTGTGCTTCAACGTGATTTCCTTTTTGAAGAAGCTTCTTTGCTTCTGCTAACTGTCCACTTGCTTGCATTAATTGCTTCTCTGTTTTCATATCGGTTAGAAGCATCATATCACTTTTTAAAATTGCATTATCTAATTTGCTAATGGTCGTTTCAAGTATTTGTTTCACTTGTGGATAAGCACTTTTTTTATACTGCTGAATGAGCCGTTGAATATTATCTAGTTTTTTAGAAATATCTCGCTTAAGTTCACGGAATTGATTCGTTGCTTCTGCCAGCTTTTTTGTAACACGATCAACAATCATTTCTTTTGCTTTAAAATTAATACTCGTTTGAAAAGCTTCATCTAATACATACTGTTGCGCCTCTGTTGTCTGCTGAGCATTTGCCATTGCTACCTTCTGTTCTTGTGAGCTTAATGACTTCTCTACTTCATTTATCGTGTTCATCATTTCTTGACGAGCTGCCAATTCACGGCCCTTTTGTTGAAATTCAGTTGACTTTGTAAGTGCCTGTTGTAACTTTTCAATTATTTGAGGTTCAAATTTTACCGATTCAATTCCTTCTTTTAATTGAGAAAGTCCTTGTTGAACACTCGGTTCTTTCTGGAACTGCTTACTTAATTCTTTTAATAGTTCGCTTGGAAGTTTATCAGTTGGTTTTGTTGAATTAGTTTCCATAGCAATCGACTGTTCAACTAAACTATTCGTTTTATTTATATTTTCACTCTTTGCTACTTCTTGTTCGATTTGGATAAGAGTATTCGACAAGCGTAAACGTGCTGTCGTCTCCCGTCCAGATTTTTGTAGCTGCTCTGCTTCTATTAATGCTTTTTCTACTTTTTGTGTGACTTCTCGATTGATTTCGCGATTATTCACTACTTGATTACGTACGCTTTCCACTGCTTTTTCTAACTTCGGTTCACTTTGCACTTGTTCACGTGTTTGACGGATTGTTTCACTTGGGCGTGACTCTGTCGGTTGTGATGATTGTTGCATGCGTGATTCTACTTTCACCTGCTCAGCTTCCGCTTGCTTCAATGCCTGTGTGATCCGGTCTCGTCCTGCTTGTTCTCTTCCCATACGCTGGAGCTGTTCTGCTTCTCTTAATGCTTTCTCTACTTTTTGGACGACTTCTCGATTGATTTCACGATTAATCACTACTTGGGTTCTTACTCGTTCCACTGCTTTTTCAAACTTCGGTTCGCTTTGAACTTGTTCACGTGTTTGACGAATCGTTTCACTTGGGCGTGACTCTATCGGTTGTGATGATTGTTGCGTGCGTGATTCTACTTTCACCTGCTCAACTTCCGCTTGTTTCAACGCCTGTGTGATCTGGTCTCGTCCTGCTTGTTCTCTTCCCATGCGCTGGAGTTGTTCCGCTTCTTTCAATGCTTTCTCTACTTTTTGTGCAACTTCTCGATTGATTTCACGATTATTCACTACTTGATTTCGTACTCGTTCCACTGCTTTTTGAAAGTTGGGTTCACTTTGCACTTGTTCACGTGTTTGACGGATTGTTTCACTTGGACGTGACTCTATCGGTTGTGATGATTGCGAACGTGCTTCCACCTTCACCTGTTCAACTTCCACTTGCTTCAATGCCTGTGTGATCCGGTCTCGTCCTGATTGCTCTCTTCCCATGCGTTGGAGCTGTTCCGCTTCTTTCAATGCTTTTTCTACTTTTTGCGATACTTCTCGATTGATTTCTCGGTTGTTCACTACTTCAGACCGCACTCGATCCATTATTTTTTCAAACTTCGGTTCGCTTTGTACTAGTTCACGTGTTTGACGGATTGTTTCACTTGGGCGTGACTCTGTCGAATGTGGTGATTGTTGCGTGCGTGATTCTACTTTCACCTGCTCGACTTCCGCTTGCTTCAACGCTTGCGTGATTCGCTCTCGACCTGCTTGCTCTCGTCCCAATCGCTGAAGTTGTTCCGCTTCTCTTAATGCTTTCTCTACTTTTTGGACGACTTCTCGATTGATTTCACGATTGTTCACAACTTCAGACCGCACTCGATCCATTATTTTTTCAAACTTCGGTTCACTTTGTACTAGTTCACGTGTTTGACGGATTGTTTCACTTAGGCGTGACTCTACCGGTTGTGTTGGTTGTGATGTTTGTTGCGTGCGTGATTCTACTTTCACCTGCTCGACTTCCGCTTGCTTCAACGCCTGCGTGATCCGGTCTCGTCCTGATTGCTCTCTTCCCATGCGCTGGAGCTGTTCCGCTTCTTTCAATGCTTTTTCTACTTTTTGCGATACATCTCGATTAATTTCGAGATTATTCACTACTTGATTTCGGACTCGTTCCACTGCTTTTTGAAAATTTGGTTCTCTTTGCACTTGTTCACGTGTTTGATGGATTGCTTCGCTTGGACGTGACTCTATCGGTTGTGATGATTGTTGCAAACGTGCGTCCACCTTCACTTGTTCAACTTCCGCTTGTTTTAACGCTTGCATGATTCTCTCTCGACCTGCTTGTTCTCTTCCCATACGCTGAAGTTGTTCTGCTTCTTTCAATGCTTTTTCTACTTTTTGGGCGACTTCTCGATTGATCTCGCGATTATTTACTACTTGATTACGTACGCTTTCCACTGCTTTTTCAAACTTCGGTTCGCTTTGCATCTGCTCACGTGTTTGACGGATTGTTTCACTTGGACGTGACTCTATCGGTTGTGTTGGTTGTGATGTTTGTTGCGTGCGTGATTCTACTTTTACCTGTTCAACCTCGGCTTGCTTCAAAGCCTGTGTGATTCTCTCTCGTCCTGCTTGCTCTCGTCCCAATCGCTGAAGTTGTTCTGCTTCTTTCAATGCTTTTTCTACTTTTTGGGCGACTTCTCGATTGATCTCGCGATTATTCACTACTTGATTTCGTACTCGTTCCACTGCTTTTTGAAAATTTGGTTCGCTTTGCATCTGCTCACGTGTTTGACGGATCGTTTCACTTGGTCGTAACTCTATTGATTGTGATGTTTGTTGCGAACGCGCTTCCATCTTCACCTGTTCAACCTCGGCTTGCTTCAAAGCCTGTGTGATTCTCTCTCGTCCTGCTTGTTCTCGACCCATGCGCTGGAGTTGTTCCGCTTCTTTCAATGCTTTTTCTACTTTTTGCGATACTTCTCGATTGATTTCTCGGTTGTTCACTACTTGATCACGGACTCGATCCACCGCTTTTTGTAAGTTGGGTTCACTTTGTACTTGCTCACGCGTTTGACGAATCAATTCACTTGGGCGAGATTCATTTGATAAGCTTGTCCGTTGAGTACGTGCTTCAGTACGAACTTGCTCGATCTGATTTTGTGATGACGGTTGCTGTGTTCGATTACCTTGAAGCTGTTTCAATTCGTTTTCGACATCTTTCAACACATTCACAATTTGTTGTTTTGCTTCTGAATACTTACCCGCTTGCTGAAGTTGTTTTGCTTGTTGCATTGCTTTCTCTATCTTCTCTACTTGTTCTTTTGGTAACTTTCCCTGTGATAATAATTCATCGCGTACTTGTTGAACTGCCTTTGTTAGTATTGGTGTCTTCTCTACTTGCTGTCGAACTTGTGTAACTAACTTATCAAGTTGATTTGAAATCTCTTTCGGGCTTTTAGAGATATCAAATTCAGGATCAATTGATTTTGCTAATTCAGTTAAAATTTGATTTAATGGCTTTCCATTTAACACTTCATGAATTGGTCTAAGATGATTTTGTGTAACTTCCAATCGTTTACTTGCTAACGCCTGCACAGTTTTCAACTTTTGCTCAGCTGTACCATTTGATTGTTCGAAGAAAGTCTTTAACTCTTGAACAGACTCTTTCGTCATCGGTATGCCCTTATCTAATAAAATTTGAACAGCTTGCTTAAGTTCATGTGGCGCCGAACTACTAGCACCCGCACTTTGAAGTAGCTTTGTCGCTTCGGCTGATTGAGAAACTGCTGATGTCGTATTCCTACTTGGTACTTCCTTCACTTGAATTGAATTATCACCTTTACCTGTAACTTGGAGCATGATACGCTCTTCAGCCGGGATCTTTCCTTCAAATGTCGCACGGACTTCTTTACCCCGAATTGTCACAACAGCTTCTTTATCAGAAATACGCTCTTTTATTTGCGCATGATATTGTTCACCTTTTTTTAATTCTAATGATTGTTCAGTCATTGCATTTTGCTTAGCAGTCGTCTGTTGCTGACCGATTTGAACTTGCATCACTTCACACTCCCACGTTCAATACATTCATGTTCTTTATATCGGTTAACATTCTATTATCTTAATGTGTCATTTTCTCATCACAAACAAAAAAAACAACTACCTAGGATATACTAGATAGTTGTTTACATACGTCAATGAATAATGAGTTCATTCTTATAAGACTTGTACCCAACCGTTCTTTATAGCAACAACAACTGCTTGTGTACGGTCGTTTACGTTCATTTTTTGTAAAATGTTACTCACATGATTTTTAACTGTTTTTTCACTAATAAATAGGGTTTCACCAATTCCACGGTTACTCTTCCCATCTGCTAGAAGTTGAAGTACCTCGCACTCACGTCTCGTTAAGATGTGCAACGGCTTACGATACTCAATATCTGCTAACGAATTACTAGAAGGTTTTTGTTCACCTGATGCAAGTCGACGATATTCATTCACAAGATTATGAGTTACTTTAGGGTGTAAATATGAACCACCATCAGCAACTACTTTGACTGCTTCAATCAAGGCATCAGCATCCATCTCTTTTAATAAATATCCGCTTGCACCTGTTTTCAATGCATGTGTAACATAGCTTTCATCATCATGAATCGACAATATTAATATTTTCATTTCAGGGTACTTGTCAATTAAACGGCGTGTTGCTTCTACACCATTAATATTCGGCATGTTAATATCCATAATAATAACATCTGGTTCGTATTGTTCAACAAGACTAACAGCTTCTGTTCCATCGTCTCCTTCAGCTACTACTTCAAAATCCTTTTCAAAATCTAAAATTCGCTTTACTCCCTCGCGGAATAGTTGATGATCGTCAATAATGATAATACGTGTAGACAACTAAATCCCTCCTGTTTCTCTCTCTTTTATCTACTACATAACTTTTATTAAATTTAACTCATTATATCATTAAGTTATCTATAAATGCGTGCTCAAAAAGGAGGACAAAATGTGCCGATCAAAAGTCTCAAGTAACAAAGCGTATACATATAGAAACGTGAGGAAGAGAAAAACACATAAGCAATTTATCCTAGATATTTTCGATCAATTACTATTAAGTTTTTTCTTCTAATGGCACTTGAATAATAATAACCGTCCCTTTGCCAAGCTTTGAGTCAATAGTTAATTCTCCTTCTAACAACTCTATACGCTCTTTCATTCCAATTAAACCAAAGGCGCCATTTTTTTTCGCTGATGTATCGAATCCTTTACCATCATCTTTAATAACCATCGTTGCATATTTTTGTGCAATTTGCATTTTAACTTGAATCAAACTTGGTTCAGCATGCTTACAACTATTTTGAACAGCTTCTTGAACTAAGCGAAATAAAGCAACTTCTAATCGCCTTGGCAATCGCTTATCCTTACCGATACTATTAAATTCAATGTCTAACTTATTATAGTCTTTAATCGTATTTAAGTATCTTTTCAAAGTTGGAACTAACCCTAAATCATCCAAAGCCATCGGCCTTAAATCATATATAATCTTACGTACCTCATATAACGCAGAGCGTACCATGTTTTTCATATTTTTTATTTCTTTAAGCGCATCATCTGCTCCTTGTTCTCGGAAGACTCGATCAACAAGGTCTGAACGCATCATCACATTAGCTAGCATTTGCGCTGGGCCATCATGAATTTCGCGTGAAAGGCGTCTGCGCTCTTCCTCCTGAGCCTCGATAATTTTCAATCCAAACTCTTGCTTTTGCTTTGCATCTTCAATTAATTCGTTCATTTGCCTTATATCACTTGAAAGGTAATTAAGAACGATAGAAACTTGCCCAACAAGTACATCTGCACGCTCGATCGTATCTTGTAAATTTCGCAAGCGTCTTTCTAAGTCATCTCTTCGCTGTCTAAGTTGCTGTTCTTGTTGTCGTTTTACTGATAATTCTAAGTTTAATGTATGAGCTTTCTCATATGCATCTCGAACCTCTGTTTCACTATAACTGTCAAAATGCCGACTTACTTCAGTTAACCGCATTCTCGCGAACCGTTCATGAACTTCAATACGCTCAACTTCTTCAATTGTTTCATAGACTAAGCGACGTATTTCTTTTAATTCTTCTCGAATATTATCGAATTCATGTCGTGATTGCTCCCCAATTTGAAAGAGCTCTTTTTTACTTCCTTCAACAGTTTCAATCATTTTTTCTAAAATGTTGTCGATTGTTTTCCCATCAAAAACCTTTGCTGACATAGTCATTCCCCCAGCATAAGTCGCTGTGACTAATTTTTCTCAATATCTATATAACCTTCGTATGGCATGATAAAATATTGTCTTATTCATTACTTTTATTAAATGAAAACTTCCTAATGACATGTTAACTTATCATCAGTAGAGGTAAAGGAATACCATTGATGAATTTATAACTTGTTCATTGACATAATGAAAATAATAACATATAAACCATTATTTCTTTAATTAATCGTTTAATTAATAACAATTTGCCCCTTGCTACACGTAAAATTATAATAGAAGACAGACGAATTTTACAGTTGGATATCGTAATTTGTATTTTTAAGTAAAATTAGGGGGATTTAGAGCATGCTACTCAACTACTTAACGGTTAAAGGGTATGGCGAACACGAGATTGAAATTCAAAAATCTCGTTTTATTTGTTATACATCTCGAGCAACAACTGAAGATGAAGCTCAAGCTTTCATTCAAGAAATCAAGAAAAAAAATTGGAATGCAACCCACAATTGTTCTGCTTATTTAATTGGTGAGCACGACCTCATTCAAAAAGCGAATGATGATGGTGAACCAAGTGGAACTGCTGGAGTTCCAATGCTTGAAGTATTAAAGAAAAAGCAATTAAAAGATACTGTCGTTGTCGTAACTCGTTATTTTGGAGGCATTAAATTAGGTGCAGGTGGACTTATTCGTGCATACGGAAAATCTACTTCAGAAGGCCTTAATGCCACTGGTATTGTGGAACGAAAGCTAATGCGTGTTATGCACACTACCGCTGATTACACTTGGTTAGGAAAGATCGAGAATGAGTTACGTTCATCAACACAATTTCAATTGAAGGAGATTCATTATTTGGACAATGTTCAATTTGAAACATATGTAGCTGAAGATCAAAAGGAAGAATTCGTCGAATGGATGGTCGAATTAACAAATGGACAGACAGAAAATGCCGAAGGTGATATGACTTATCTAGAAACAGAAGTGCCTACTACTTAAATGCATTACATACGTTAATGTAAAGTGCTTTAGAATTGCGAAATATGGTTAAAATAAGACAAGTAGACTTACCAATATTCTCTCATTCATTTCTAATTAGCACCAATTATTTCGGAAAAGAGGCTTTACATGGATACAAAGCAACCCGAGAAAAAGCATTGGAATAGATGGGTCATTATTTCCTTGACAATAATCGGCATCCTAATTGCAAGTTCTGCTGGATACGCCTTATATTTAGCAAATCTTACAAAAAGTACGATTGATAATGCACAACAACCGTTAGAAAGTCGCGTGCATGATGGAAAATCAAATATGCGAACGGAAAAAGTCGATCCACGTATCGATAACATTTCCATATTATTTCTTGGCATTGATGATAGTGAAAAGCGCGGTTTTTCGACAGCAAGAAGTGACGCAATGATTTTAGCGACTTTTAATGAAACTAATAAATCCGTTAAAATGGTAAACATTCCGCGCGATTCGAGAGTAAAGCTTGCTGAGAGGAACGAAATGGATAAAATCACACATGCTCATGCATTTGGTGGGATTGATATGGCAGTTAACACTGTCGAAAACCTCTTTGATATCCCTGTTGATTACTATGTTCGTGTTAACTTTGATGCATTTATTGAAATTGTTGATGCAATGGATGGTATTGAAATTGACGTTCCCTTTGATATTGTTGAACAAAATAGCAAAGATGAGCAAGATGCCATTCACATCAAAAAAGGGTTACAAACGTTAAATGGCGAGGAAGCTCTAGCCTATGTGAGAACACGTAAATATGACAGCGACTTAGCGCGTGGACAGCGTCAGCAAGAAGTATTGAAAGCATTGCTTGAAAAGTCACTTTCAATTCAATCGATTACTAAATACGATGACGTTCTAAAAGAAATCGGAAAGAACCTTACGACCAATATGCGTTTTGGGGAAATGGCAGCATTTCATGACTATTTATATAAAGGAAAAAACTTAGAAGTTGAATTGCTTACATTAGAAGGTCAACCTGATCGAATCAATCGCATCTACTACTATGTATTAGACGAAGAAGCACTTAATAACACCATTTCCTCATTGAAAGCTCACCTTGAATTAGAAGAAACAAATGCAGAGGAAAGCAAAGACAATTGATAAAAATAATTTGTACTATAGAAAAACGACTAATCGTCTCAAATTTGAGTGATTAGTCGTTTTTGATTAATTGTAGAATTCTACAAAGGTTTCATATAATGCTTGGGCAGCATTTTGTTTAAAGCTATCTGTTTTCAATAATGCTTCTTCCTTCGGGTTCGATAAGAATGCTACTTCGATTAATGTAGCTGGTATATCAATTTCTCGAATAACATGTAAACTCTTATTGTTAGAACCCCGATTATATGTACCTAATTTAGCTGTAATTTTTTCAATTGCAATATCTGAGAGCTGTTTACTTTTATCTCCACTTGGATTTACGCCAAGATGATAAAATGTTGTTGATCCCTTAGAGGTTGATTGAAATGAATCAGAGTGAATACTTACAAACGCATCAGCATCTTTTTGATGTGCTATATCGACACGACCTGCTAAAGGAATAAACTTATCTGAAGAGCGAGTTAACGTTACATCGGCTCCTGCTTGTTCCAATAGCTTCACAAGTCGTTTTGCAATATCAAGGTTTACATCCTTCTCACGAAGACCTGTTGCACCGCTTGCACCAGGATCATGATCTCCATGCCCCGCATCCACAACAATCCGTTTACCTTTTAATCCACTTGGAAGCAATGTAATGCGAAGATCATTTTCTGTATCGCGTACTACATAATGCCAACCATCATTTAATTGAACATCGATTGTCGTTCCACTGCTTGTAGACGTATAATTAAGTTTTTTGATAGCTGGATGACTTTTATTGAACTTTTCTATATTTGTTGCACTCGTCTTAATTTGAACACCTTTGCTCGTTAACTGCTGTGACGTCGAAACTTGACCAAGCTTAGACCATGTAAGCCAATTACGATCATTTCCATTTGTCATTTTCGGTTCTGCTAAACTAGTAAATGCTTTTCCCTTGTTGGTCATGTTTAAATAATATGAATGCACATAACCAACTGTTGAACCTATTTTAATTTGTGCCCAATTACTTGAGAAACGAAGAATGTCAACTTTTTCATTCTTTTTTAATTCATCAACGATGCGATAATCAGTACTCGGACCAGAGCGAACATTCAATTCGTTTGTATTAACACGACCTACCACATTCATGTCGGTATATCCTGTTACATAGTCTTTGTATACAAAACCTTTTTTATCGTCGAATTCTACTTCAAGCCATGCTGTCCCACTCGAACCGAGAACAGTGATTTCATCACCATTCTGAAGCTCAGTAACAATATCACTACTAGTTAGAGGCTCAGAATATAGATTTGTATCTGTACTAATTTGCACTGGTTTTTCTTTGTCATCGTCAGAATCGACTGATTGACTTGGCTCATCTTCATTCGAATCAGCGACTTCTCGTAAAATATGCACTGACTTTGTTTCGCTATTCCACCCTACAACTGCATCGAAAGCTTCTGCAAAAAAACGCAAAGGAATCACTGTGTATCCATCTTGGATCATCGGTGATGGATCAGCGCTTACATAATTGCCATCGACTAATGCATTACTTTGACCGATCGTTAAGAGCACTTCCTTACCATTATCAGTTGCAAGCACTTGACGTGTGTCTTGCAACCATTTCACTTCTACTCCGATAGATTCACTAATCTCTCGAAATGGCACTAACACACTATCATTTTTCATTAGAGGAGCGATTGGTAATGTGATTTGTTCACGATTTACATAGACAGTTACATCTGTTGCATTTGAACTTGTGCTATTGCTTTGTTTCTTAACATAATTTCCATGAACATATGCATTTTTGTCTCCGTAACGTATTTTGTACCACTCACCTGCTCGTTCCAGAATTGTAACTTCATCCCCATAATTAAGCTTGCCATAGACATTCCCAGTTGTAGCTGGAGAACTTCTTACATTCAAGTTGTTTCCGGTTATAATTCCCGTTGAAGCTGCTTCAGTACCGATTGGGTTAACCAAAAAAACAATAAACATGAGGAAGATGCTGATTCCCATTGATGTTAATTTTCTATTGTACATTACAAATTTCTGCCCTCCTTCTCCGCTATTACCACTTTTTCAATGTACTTCCTACAACGCCAATGATCAAGGTCTTTTAGACAATTTGTAACAAATTGAGACAATTGACCTTCTTTTGTAAAAGCTTTGTAACTTTTATTTATATAAAGCTTAATATCTGTTAGTTCAAAGAAATACAAGTATTAGTCATAAATGAGAGAACTGAAAGTAAAAAGGTGAGAATACTATAATTTACAAATTTTACAATCCCATAAAGTTGACGCTATTACTAATTAAGAAAAACGCCTTGCACCGAGGTGCAAGACGTTTTAACTATGATAAATAGTTTATGACCTTTTTAGCAGTATCATTTGCCTGTTGTTTCAAGCTTGAAACGGTATTTTCTAAGACCTTCTGTTGAGCTTCACGATTTTGATACTGGGTAACTATTGCTTCAACCATCTGCTCTACATCCCAATTCGATTCAACATGACCACCAAGTGGTTGCTGAACTTGCTTTAAGAATGCATCAATTTTCGGGTCATAAGATAGACCTACCATTGGTGTTGAAGCTACTGCTGCAAAGATAAGTGCGTGCAACCTCATTCCTATTAACACGTCACATTCCTTGATAATTGCTATTTTCTCTTCAATTGAGACATCATATGGAGCAATCATCACTTCACTGCTCATTTGTGAAGCTACTTTTTCAGATGTATGGGCATCTTGCTCTCCATGCATAGGGATGAATAATGGTGTTAAGCCATGTTCTGCACAACGATCTAATACCTCTTCTACCTTTTCCATATATGGTATTGATGTTTCCCAATCCCGAACAGATACAGCTAATAATGGTTTATTAGAAACTCGTACTCGTTTGATCCAATCACTCTCATAATCGCCTGCATTTAAGCCAATGACGGGGTCAGGTACAAGTTCAATTTCTTTCTTATAGCCAAACGATCGTAATAATGAAGCTGAATCTTCATCTCTAACTGTCACGAATGCAGCATTTGATAAGACTCTTTTCGTCATTTTTTTATTCCAAGGTCTATCAATTGGTCCAAGTCCTTGTGCATAGATAAAGTAAGGCTTTCTTGCTAAACGAGCTAACTGCATGATTCCTAAGTAATAAGGAACACTTTTCAATCCCGTCTTATCTTGCAGTAGGCTACCGCCCCCACTTATCAATGCATCAGAGTTTCGTAAGGTTTGATAGACCTCTGAAAACTTCCAACGATTCACTGCATCTACTTGATATGTTTTCTTCGTATATTCAATATCATTTGATAAGACTGTTATTTCAATATTAGGACGTTCTTGGCGTAAAGCCGTAATAATGGACAATAATATTGCTTCATCACCAACGTTGTGAAAACCATAATAACCAGATAATACAACTCTCATTATTCAAACCTCGCTCGAATCTTAGGCCAGAACTTTTCAATAACTTTGAAACATGCAATTAAGATCAATCCAATTATTGCGCCAAAAATTAATCCATAAATTGTTCGAATAAATGAAATGTACAATGGGATGTGTAAATGTGTAAACGTATTAACCATTGAAACAAATCCAACTGCCGCTCCAATATAAATGAACTTCGCATAGCGATACCCTTTACTTACTAAATACATACCGAGTATAAATAATGGTAACCCAATTAAGAATTCCTTCGTACGTGGTCTAATTCCTAATGTATCTTCAAGAAGCTGACGAATTTGTAGCTCCATTCCACTCACTGCAACACCAGGGTCATTTCCACTTCGCATGAGGTATATAAGTACAGCAACCATACCTACACCGAGTAATGCTAGCTCAATATAACGAACTGGTGAGACAGCGATCGTCTTTGCATTATCACGTAAGAAATGTGCTGTAACTAGTAGAATTGGAAGTAAATAAAGCACCTTAACGCCTCTAAATTCAACAAACTTCAGCATATACTCATTTCCGAATAATAGAGCTGTTACAAACCAAGCACCTATTAAACCAATGCCTGCTGCAGTTAAATAATACTTCCATATATCCTTTGAATTACGAATGGCTTCAGCATGGATAACCGCATAAGTTGCTGCTACAACTGAAGCTCCGAGTGCCACTGCTTGTACGATAATACTCATTTGTAAAACCGCATACGCTAACGTAAGAAGTGCACCTCCAGCCAAGACAAGCCAAGACAAAATCGGCGTAGCAACAAGAGCTACACGTGCCATGAACGCAACTGCACCTACTAATGCAATAAGTGTTATAAGTAATGATGAATCTAATTTATTGAATAGCCCTGCACCTTCTGGAACATAGTCTGCAAACTTCTGATTCATAATGCGATGATGCACATCATCAATCATACCTGTAGCCTTCTCAAGCATTTCATCAGGTTTTAACGTTTCATTATATAATTTTTTGTTATGAGCGATGTGAAAGAATATTGCTCGAATATTACGTTCATTAATGGCACGAACAGCACGGTCAACATGCCCCTCCCAACCATCAAACGGGTCGATACTAAGCAGGCGTATGAAACGATTTTCGAATTTCTTTTCATAAATAGGGAAACCTTTTTGTTTAAAAAGTTCAATTTGCATAATGTTAAATTTCGCATCATTTAGCTTTCCAATATAATGTGGTGCAACATCTTCATTAGCAAATCCTAATACTTCATTACCTGAAAACAAAATGTTTTCTGCATTGTATGTTTCTTTTAAATCGATCATTTGATCGATAATAAATGTAGTTTGTTCATTGATGTCATTACTAATACGAAAGACAATTTCAAACCCTAATTCATATGCTTGCTCAATTGCCGGAATGTCATATGTAATAGGTCGAGATAAAATAGCATTTTCAATCAACGTCTCCCCGACTGAAATTAACTTATCTGGAAATCCTGAAACAAAGTAGATCGCTTCCCCTTCTATTGTTGATACATTCATTTTTTCTACGCGTTCACGAAACGCTTGTAAAAATGAATCACGAACAAACTTATTATCCTCTTTAAACACGATGTATAATCCTGTATCCTCAGGTAACTTTAATGCATCTTCTTCCTTAATAAGAGCAGAGACACCTTCACGCTCTAATACATTAACGGCCCCTTGGTTAATTAGATTAGCTAACGTAATCGGTTCGAACGATATCGCTTGAACTCGTTGTACACCATATTGATTATCCTCAGCTAAAGTTGCATATATTTCTTCCTGAGACAATCCCGCATCTGTTAAAGCTTTAATTTCTTGATGTGGAACGATGATTTCATAAGATTGATTTGAAACTTCGGCATTTGCTCGCTGATATATGTATGGAATAGTTGCAAGTAAACTGAGAATAATGATAAGGTTCAATATTTTTTTCAACGTATACCATCCTTTCATGTCATAGTTTGTTTTTTTATGTATCAAACGATTCTATTTTTTCTAAACATTTCCATATATAGTTATACTCATGTCCGCAGTACAAAAATTAGTTCAGTTATATGGCATTACAAACCGATCTTCTCTCATAGAAAAATGGCATCAGTTTCTCGTTAAACTGATGCCCTTGTATGATAACGTCCATAGGAGATTCCCCTACTTATCGTCTCGTATTTGCCAATTTCCGAACAAAGTTATGCATTGGCTGGAAATTTTCATGAATGAGCCCAATCTTTTCTGCAACAAATTGGATAGAAATCAATAGTAACGTAATAATCAATACTCCACTCCAAAGTGTTGCTTTTGATAAGACGATAGCTGCTATACCAAATAGTGCGCTCATTCCATAAATAATTAATACCGTCTTACGATGAGAAAACCCTAACCGAAGTAAACAATGGTGTAAATGTGACTTATCAGGTGCTGATAATGGCTTCTTCTGAACAATACGACGGATTATCGCAAACAATGTATCAGAAATCGGAACTCCCAAAATAATAGCTGGAAGTAAGAGTGAGAATACAGTGATATTCTTAAATCCTAGAATTGAGATAACCGAGATCATGAAACCTAAGAATAGTGCCCCCGTATCACCCATAAAAATCTTCGCTGGATGGAAGTTGTAGAATAGGAAACCAACTGTACTTGCTAACAAAATAAGACCAATAATAATGACAAATGTATTTCCCATTAATACAGCCATTGTTGAAATTGTTAGTAAGACG
The DNA here is from genome assembly GCF_001742425.1 of Bacillus solimangrovi. Taxonomy (GTDB): domain Bacteria; phylum Bacillota; class Bacilli; order Bacillales; family Bacillaceae_N; genus Bacillus_AV; species Bacillus_AV solimangrovi. Next base: position 77,718 of record NZ_MJEH01000033.1, on the reverse strand, counting down.
ATTGATGATACTCCTGCTGCTAAACCATCCAGACCGTCAATTAAATTAATGGCGTTTGTAATGCCAATAATCCAAAAGAACGTAAGAGGTACTGCCATTAAACCAAGGTTCAATTCACCACCGAATGGTAAGTTAATGAATTCTACTTTAACCCCACCAAGGATAACAATAACTGCAGCCATAATTTGACCTGTTAGCTTTACTTTTGGTGAAAGTTCATACATATCATCTAATACACCTGTAATGATAATGATTGTTGCACCTATTAATATCGGCCAAATAGAAACACTATTCTGAACGTCATTTAACATTGGCATAGCTATTAACAAGCCAGCCATTGTACTTAAATATATTGCTAAACCACCTAATCGTGGCATAATACGTTGATGAACTTTTCGTTGGTTTGGTTTATCAACTGCTCCAATTTTAATTGCCAACCGTTTTACTAATGGCGTTAAAACTAACGTCAATAAAAAACAAAATATGGCCGTCCAAACAATCATACTGACACCCCTAATTCTACTTAGAAATAGAAATCATATTTAAAACCTTAAGGAAATTTATACTATAGGCTTGTACTTAGCGCGACCTTGTGAGCATATCATTTATATCAAAGTGATTATATCACATAACGACAAAATCGCTAGTTCTTTTAGTTAGTCAAAAACGATTAGCTTAATTTGTCACAATTTGTTCACAATATCTCTTTCGATTGAATGTCCGACATTAATCTTCCTTCAAACATTCATTTTATAGTTTAACGTAGTTTTAAGATTTTACACAAGATTGGTCCAAGTACCGGAATACCTCTTAATTCATCCGTTTGCAATCCTTTACCACCGAGAACAATAATGCTATAAACTATCCCACCAATTGGGACTGCGATTAGCGTATATATAACTGCATCGATTCTCGTCCATTCCTCAATATTAATCCACTTTAAAGGTAATACTAAGCACACACCCATAATCACACTAGAAACCATCATAATCAATTTTCCATAATTATTCAATGGATATTTTGTAACAGTTAGGATAAATATGACATTCAGAACCGTAATGACGATGTACACAATTAATGTAGCCCATGCCGCTCCAATTAGATCATAAGATGGGATGAGCCATAAGTTCAAAATTGCTTTCAATACAGCACTCATTAAGATAATGATAGCTGCTACATTCGCACGGTTTAAACCTTGCAAAATACCTGTCGTTAAAACGGTAAATGATGTAAACAGTGAGCTAAAGTGCAACACAGCTAAAACATGACTACCTTCTAAGTCAGTAAATAAAGCCAAGTTAAGTGGCAATGTTAAAGCTAATAACCCTACTGCTGCTGGCCATGATATAAGATGAGCCAATTTCAAAGAACGTCCAATATAGTTGTTCGCTTCATTCCAATTATTCTCGGTGGTTGCTTTTGAGATTTTTGGAATTAACGGTAAAATAACTGCACTTGAAAATACAACTGCAATTTGTACAAGTGTTAACCCACGTGAGTAAATACTAAATTGCTCTGTAACCGCACTACCTTCATATCCATACCATTTCAACGCATGAGGGATTGTTAACGAATCAATCATATTTAGAAGCGCCATGTTCAGTGCCCCAAATGCTACAGGTAATGATAAGCGTAGGATTACACTAGACCAACTTCTAAACTTGTCCCACGTTAACTTTTGGTAGGCAGGTACACTTTTTATAAAACGCGAATATTTGAATCGTAAATAGATTAGTGATACTGTTACACCCGCAATCGAACTCAGCATAATCCAGCCAGCAATGATTTCTGATTCATGGTTTTGAAGAACCAAAATATAAGCAATTACTAAAACAAGTGTAACTCTTACAAATTGTTCAAGTACTTGTGATACCGCTGTTGGCCGCATATCCTCATACCCTTGAAAGAACCCTCGATAAACAGCCATATACGGTGCGAGTATTAACGTGCTAGAAACAACCGCAACAGCAAGTCGTGTACTACTCATTCCAATCGCTGTTGCAATTACCTCTGAAAAGATAAACATAAACAAAAAGCTGACGAAACCAAAAATTAAACCGATAATGCTCGCTGAAGCAAAGATTTCATGAATAGCTTGCTCATCATTTTTCGCTCGTTGTTCAGAAATCAGTTTTGAAATTGCAATTGGAATACCTGCAACAGATAGAATAAGCGCAATCATATAAACTGGATAAACGGCATTAAATAATCCAAATACTTCGTCGCCTGCAATATTCTGCAACGGAATTCGAAAGGCACTTCCTAATAATTTCGAGACAAACGTTGCAATCGTTATAATAATTGCGCCTTTAACAAACGAATTACCCATTACGCTTCGTTACCTTGTGTTTCACAACTTCTCCAGCAAAGCGAGGCAATGCCATCATTCTTTTCCAACGGGAAGGCTGCTTCACTAAACGATATAACCACTCAGCATTCATTTTCTGCCAAATCATTGGTGCGCGTTCAACCTTACCGGCAAGTACGTCGAAGCTACCACCAACACCGATGAACACACCTTTTGAGAATGAACCCATATGTTGTGCGATCCATTGTTCTTGTCGTGGACAACCTAATGCAACAAGAATAAGGTCAGCTCCACTATCCTTTATCTCATTTACAATGCTTTCATCATGTATATCAAAGAACCCATGATGAGAGCCTACAATGTTCACATTAGAGTATTGTTTTTTTACTGCTTCAACTGCTTCACCGATCACATCTTTCCCCGCACCTAACATATACACACTACGAGAATCTTCATTTGCTTTCTTAAATAACTCATGCATCAAGTCATAACCTGCTACACGCTCTGGTAACGGTGTACCGAGTAATTGCGCTCCTTTTACAACACCAATTCCGTCTGCAACTACATAATCAGACTGCTGAACAAGATCCATATAGCTCTTCTCTTCATATGCTTTCATAACAATCTCAGGATTAGCTGTAATAATAAATGACTTCTCTCCAGCTTCCCAATGTTGAACGACGCGATTCGTCATTTGTTTCATCGTCGTATATAAAAATGGCACGCCTAATATAGAGACGTAACGATCTTCCATAAGGTTTCACCAACTTCTTCCAAAATCAATTAAATTTCATTATTTTTTTTTACATTTCGTAAATAAACTGCAAAAGCTGTCGTTTTTCAAACTATATTTATCATAACAGACAGCTAATTGAAAATCATATAGAGATAGTTCAAAAAGTCTTGAAAAAATTGCATTCCTATCTCTACACCAACCTGTCCTTAAATGAAAAAGTCGTCCGATAATAATTATCGGACGACTTCTCATAAATTATTTAATAACCCTCGTTAAGAATGAAGCAAACTCCGCACGAGTTGTTGCTTTCTCAGGACCGTATGTGCCATCTGGATAGCCACTAGTAATGTTATTTGCAGACAATGTCTTAATGTCTTTAGATGCCCAATGTGTTGCTTGAACATCCTTAAATGCCTTACCATCTGTACCTTCTAGCTTATACGCTCTCTTTAAGATTGCAGCCATTTGGGCCCGAGTAAGTGGTTTATCAGGAGCAAATTGCTCTGCACTCATCCCTTGAATAATTCCCTCATCTGCTACAGCTGCCACAGCTTCATACGCGTAGTGAGAATTATCAATATCCTCAAATCCTGGGTTCGGACGATCCGCTAGAGGAAGTTGTAATTCTCTCGCAATCATAATTGCTGCTTGTGCACGTGTTAAATTATCTTGTGGTCGGAACGTTGCATCTGGGAAGCCTGTAATAATATTATCATTCGTTAATGATAAGACAGCTCCAAATGCCCAATGTTCACTTGTCATATCCTTAAATCTTGGTTCTTCATGGTCTGTGTTATACACAGCTTGAAGCTTATCAAAGTATAATACACCTTTATCTTGTTTTTCTGGTAGAGTCTCTGCTACATAGATACGTTTAATTGACAGTGGTAAAGGTAGGTCATTTGGAATTGATGCACGGACATAATTCCATCCTTTCCAATCAAGACCTGCTTCTTCAGTAAAGTCAATCGTATGTTCATTTCCTACCCCATCAATCAACTTACCACGAAGCCAATGCTTATTTCCATCGCCATACACCCATAAGCCTAATTCAACTGGCTTACCAGGGATCTGAACTTTTTGATTCGCAACTGCATATGAAGCCTTAATTCCTTGTTCATCTGTCGTGAAATCATATTTCAATCGAAGCGATTTTGAACCTTCATAGACAGGACTAGGTACGCCACTTAAAGATAGTTCTGTTACAGAGCGTGCCGACGACTCAGTCCAATTATCAAGTGTTTCAAACTCTTCTACTACTTCTGGATCAGCGCCTACCTCTACTGGAACCGTGACTTCCATTGCACCTACAGTTACAACAATCTCCCCTTCTGCAGGTTGTTCAGCAGCGGTGAATGTACCACCATCTGTAATCGTACCAATGTTTCCTTTTGTCGCCCATTTGATTAATGATTCATCAAAAATAATTGGAGAACCATCATCAGTTAATGGCGTTGCCTTAAATGTTGTTGACTGTTCAGTACCAATCTTCAAACTGTTCGGTGCGATTTGTAATTCTTTAAACTTATCTACAACAGTAACAGCAATTTGCCCTAAACTGTCTTCAAAGTTGGCAGAAACGGTTGTTTGCCCTGCTGCATTTGCAACAAAGGTATTACCTTCCATCTCACCTATTGCATCGTTGTTTGAATCCCACTCTACATCTTCCGTTTTTACTGTTACTGGATTCAAATACTGATCCAATGCATAAGTTACGTCTATAGGGACCTTCGTACCTACAAATACCTTTCCTTCTTCTTTCGATAATTTCATCGTTTTTGCTTGACCTGTATTCGTGTTACTAACCGCTAATAAAGTCGTTGAAACAGAACGTTGAGAACCGTCAGAAGGACTATTTTGTAATGATGGTAAAAATTGACCTAATTCACGAACTGCTATAGCCGTCGAACCTCCACCATCTAAATTAATGGCACGGTATGCCCCCTGTTCAATCAGATATTCGGCTAAATCGATTAAACTTGAACCATCGCTATAACCAGGTTGTCGTCCATCCACAGTTACAACAAATACACGATCACCACTTTTATCTACTGCAATTGCAGTGCGTGGATGAAGACTTTTAGCAAATGATGTTGCTTGATTCATAGATATTGAAACTTTACCTTCATCAACAAGTAAAGGACCTGTTCCAAGTACATATTCTGCATCTTCCCATGTTCGATTGAAATCAAACGTAATTGTCACTTCATCACCATTGTCAAGTGCTGCTAGCTTTTCTGCCCACTCTTGACCATGTGCAGAAATAATAAACCCGTCCTCAGGCACTTCACTTCCAGGATATTCACCTACTCTCGTAAGCTTCGAAACTGTTCCTGTTACTGGCTCACCTGCTTCTATTTCATCCATACTTGGGGTAACATCTGAAAGAATAAATTCAGTGCCCCACTCATTTGCCCAAGAGCGTTTATACGGTTTTGTAAAAACAACTAGTTCGCCTTCATTACGAGTTTCATTAATCCTGTTCGTCGTTACATCAACATCATCTGATTCAATGCGAATTGTATGTTCAAACTGATCAATCTGTGCACTTCCATCCTTATCGATACCGAACGCTACAGAAGCATTCGTTGGACTATTAGCATCGAGCTCGTATAACCCAAAGTTATAGATTTGATTGTCCTTAATAAATAGACTTATAGGTAAACGTGTCTTCGGATCAAAGAACCCCGCATTGACCGCACCTACTACATGATGACCTTCTAAACTATTTTGCTTTGCTTGCTCAGTCACAATCTCTAAACTATCAAATGGATTCGGTATACCCACTTCTAACGTTGTATTAGGATCATCCAAATTAACATCTAACATATGAACTTTTTCGATATCGCCCTCACCCTCATAGACGGTGCTCTTCCAAGTCACACCCGGTGAAACCTTCGTTTCATTTTCAGATACAACGCTTGAAAACGGGCTTGCAAATGCAGTTCCAGTTGTAAACATCGACAACACTAACAAGCTGGATGTCAATATTACAGACAACTTCCTCCTCATATCATTCTCTCCCTTTTATCTATTAATCTTTTATTATCTATTTAATTACGACTAACTATTAAAAAAGACGGACCTCCTTTTAGACAACAAATCTAGTGTACCATGATAGAGATGTTTTTTTTAATAGGAAAGAAGATACAGCACAACGATCTACCATTCTATAAAACACTGATCTATCAACATTTCGAAACATTAATCAAACGTTTAATTAAGGAATTCGTAAACTATGAAACATAAATGTAATATTTTAGTTACTAACCTCATCTATCATAAATTAGATACAATAACTAAGTATAGAAATGAACATCTTATATAGGGATGCATACGATTTTCTAAATGTTTTTAATATCCTCTATAAACCTTTTTAAAGATTTAGGTTACAATCAAAATAGCACGTTAAGCTTTAAAACATAATGTACAGGGAAACCTCTATAAGGTAGTGACTTTTTGAAACTTATTTCTCAAGAACAAGAACACACCCCTACATATTGAAATAGATAAGCTGATGTGTGATAAAGGAAATTGTACGATGTTTTTCTTACAAATCATTGGGGAGTTGTATAAAACTTTTCCAACTTATGAACAATAGAAATAGTAAAGGAGATTTTCAATTATGTGTGGATTTGTTGGCGTCTTATCTTATCAGCCAAACCAACCGTTACCGATAAATCGTTTTATGAATATGACAAATATCATTACACATCGAGGACCAGATGATGAAGGTTATTATGAAGATGACTATATCCAAATGGGCTTCCGCCGTTTGAGCATTATCGACCTTGAAGGCGGGCACCAACCACTTTCTTATGAGAACCAACGTTATTGGATTACATTCAATGGTGAGATTTATAACTATGTTGAATTACGAGCAGAGTTAGAGAAGAAAGGGTTCTCGTTCGCTACTGATTCAGATACGGAAACCATTCTTGCATTATATGCAGCAGAAGGCCAAGCAGCTGTTAAAAAGCTTCGTGGTATGTTCGGCTTCGTAATTTGGGACAAAGAAAAACAAGAAATCTTCGCAGCTCGTGACCCATTCGGTATTAAGCCATTTTTCTATATAGAAAAGGATGACAAACTTTATTTTGGCTCTGAGAAAAAAAGCCTACTAACTGCATTTGAAGAAGATGAAGTAAACACAGAAGCATTGCAACATTACTTAACATATCAATATGTTCCTGAGCCACTTAGCTTATCAAAGGAAATTCTAAAATTGACACCCGGGCACTATATGCATAAGAAAATTGGAGAACCACTTCGAATTGAGAAATACTGGCAAGCAAACTTCAAACCAGTCAACTTAACGAAAGAACAAGCGATTAAAGAAATTAAAGACGTTATGTATGATTCAGTTAACGTACATATGCGAAGCGATGTCCCAGTTGGTTCGTTCTTATCAGGTGGTATTGACTCAACTGCTATTGCCTCAATCGCTAAAGAGTACCACCCAAGTATTAAAACCTTCTCTGTCGGTTTTGAGCATGAAGGCTTCAGCGAAGTTGATGTTGCCAAGGAAACAGCAGATAAGCTAGGTGTTGAAAATATTCAATACATCGTAAGCCCAGAGGAATACATGAAAGAGCTTCCGAAAATCATGTGGCATATGGATGATCCGTTGGCTGATCCTGCTGCTGTACCACTCTACTTCGTTGCTCGAGAAGCAAGCAAACATGTTAAGGTTGTCTTATCAGGTGAAGGAGCAGACGAGCTTTTTGGTGGCTATAACATTTACCGTGAACCGTATTCTTTGAAGATGTTTGAAAGTATCCCTAACATCGGTAAAAAGCTTCTGAAAATAATCGCGCAAATGCTCCCACAAGGAGTAAAAGGTAAAAGCTTCATCGAACGAGGATGTACTCCAATCGAAGAACGTTACGTTGGAAATGCAAAGATGTTTTTAGAAGATGAAAAGCAAGCACTGTTGAAAAACTACCATTCAAATATGAGCTATCAAGACATAACAGCACCATTTTATAATCAGATCAATGATTATGATGATGTTAACAAAATGCAATTCATTGATATTCATACGTGGATGCGTGGAGACATTTTATTAAAAGCTGATAAAATGACGATGGCCCATTCACTTGAATTACGTGTTCCATTCCTTGATAAAGAAGTCTTTAACACTGCTTCAAAGCTTAGTGCAGACTTAAAGATTGCAAATAATACGACAAAATACATTTTACGTGAAGCGATGATGGAGATCATCCCAGAACACGTAATTAACCGACGCAAACTCGGTTTCCCAGTACCAATTCGTCACTGGTTAAAGAATGAAATGTATGATTGGGCGGTTAAGCTCATTCACGAGAGCCAAACAGATGACTTACTTAACAAACAAGTCGTTCTACAACTTCTTGAAGACCACCGCCAAGGAAAGTTCGACTATAGCCGTAAGATTTGGACTGTACTGATGTTCATGCTTTGGCATCAAATTTACATTGAGAAGATATATTCATTTGATACTTCTGTTGAAGATTCAAATGAAACAGAAGCAGCAAAAAATTATTAAATGCACTAATAAAAGCCCTCTTGCTAATGATATGAACTACCCCCTATCAAGTAGATAGATTTTTATTTTTTAATCCGTCTACCTATAGGGGAGCATATCAATACAGCAGAGGGCTTTACAAATTTAAATAATCGACATGTAGACCAACGGAGACGATAAATGTGATATCAAACCTTATTAAGGGATATATGTAATCGCCTGCTTGCCCATTTGCTCCCACGCTTTTATAAATTCATCTATTGGTATCTTCTTATTCTTATTAGGGTCCAGAGGATCATTTACATAAATATAATTCTCATCATAACCAGTTATGATCACTGAATGCTCACGATATGTAATTTGAATTGGTCCATCAGGTGTTTGCCACGTTTGAAAGCTTGTCTCAGGCAATGGCTGTAAAGTCGTATTCGTGATTACCCATACTGGACGCTTTCGGCTAACGTGAAACAATACTTCTGTAAATTCACCACCTGATATATCTCTCACCTTGTTAGATAAATATTGCTGTGCTAAATCAAAAATCGGTTCATGATAGACTCCATATCCTGGTTTGTTTGTCGTATACATATCCCCTACAAAACCTTTATTGGGGTTTCCGAAATGAATAACACCATTTTTAAACGAATATGGTGTTGGGTCTTTTTCTACTTGCTTTGCAAGGGTCATTTTATCAACATCTACACCAGCATGCTGAATCAACATGGCTAGACTAGTCACTTCGCAACCACGAGGCAACTCTGGATATTGTTGTATTAAGGGTACATCAAACTTCACACTCTTTGGTAAATCCTTTAAACTTATTTTCTCACCTGACAGTGAACTAATATGGGTGGATCGATCATACACACTAGTAAGATCTTCTTCATTATAAGTTGGTGATTGTTCTAGAGCTTTGATTGTCGATTTCTTCAGTTGCCACCCTTGCTGCGTTACAAATTTATGACCACTATTTATTAAGATCAATAGAGCCAATCCAATAACAACATACGTTGATTTCAAAAGGCCACCAGTAACTTTTCGCAAAGCTATAAGAGGTATCAAACTTAAAATGATAAAAATCGAGATTGATAGAATAATGATGGTCATAATGTTGTCGCCTTTCTAAACATCATTTATTATAGAAATTACCCTTTTATACAGACACATGTATAAACAAACAATTAAAATCCATAATTTTTAAAGATTTTACTATATTCTATCAAGAAAGCGCTACTACCTCTATTTATTTATATAATTCAACTTAATATCCTACCTCTAGATTGCATTTCAAATTAACAGACAACAAATCTTTCACTGGATCTATCTTTGTATATATAAAAAAGCTGACACATGAAAATGTGTCAGCTAACAATTTTATTGACCTGCTGAAGTTGGCATATAACCTTCTTTAAATAAACGGAATTCTTCTTTTAAGACCATATATTCTTTCTTCGTATTCAATAATTGAAGGCGAGATTGCTGTACATTCAAGCGTACTTCTTCAACATCTGTTAACGTGATTAAGCCTTGATCATATGTTTTCTGCGTTTTCTCATACAATGATTGTACTTTCTCTAAGTTCTCTTCATATAGTTCAGTCTTGTCCTTCAAAAGGTTAAATTGTGTTTCATAATGATAGCTTAGTAGTTGTAAGCGATCTTGATGCTGATAAAGTCTAACCTTCGCTTCATCTAATTCTTCGATATAATAGTCAATTAAATCTTCTTCTGCTATACCGCGACCTTTTTTCGCCTCACTATATTGGGCTTCTGCAGCTCCTAACAATCCTTTTGCGATTCCTAACTCCTCAGTGAGCTTAGCAATAACAGCTGGGTCTTGTTGTTCTATTGGTTTGGCTTTTTCAGCATCTAACTTTTCTTGAACTTCTTGTACATCTTTTTGAGCTTGACTAATTTGTCCCTCATATTGATCCTCACCAGGCACTTCTAAATCTTCTGCATCATCCAAAATATCATCATATGTCGAAACCATCGTATTGAAAGGAATCAATGAAGGGTGATCCTTTAATACCTCTTCAGTTATCTTTTTTGCATTATACTTTGCAGGGTCAAGTAAGTTGAATTTTGGTGATTGAAGTTGTAAATCTTGCAAGATAGGATTTTTTAACGATTGATTTAACATAACCTGCATCTCTTGTAGATTTGCTTTTGAATCTTCTACTTCTGCTATTGCATTATTTACTTTAATCTCAGCCTGTAAAACTTCCATATCACTTACAATGCCACGCTTGCGCTTACTCAATACAACTTGATATTCATCCTTAGCTAATTCAACGTTCTGCTCGTTAACTTTCAAACTTTCATTTAATAACCAAAAATTATACAAATTATTATAAGCATTCATTTCAGCTTGAAGTTTAGTATTTATATTTTGGTAATCATCATTTTTCTCTTGTAATTCCTCTAACTCATCAACAAATTGAGCTTGATATTGCTGTGTTCTTTGTGATAAATCTGTAGCATTCCCTGCTGTAATTTGTGAGTTATAGTCTTGTTTCTTCATTTTCTCTGCTGCATTATCGATTGAATATAATTTCGCTTCATCTGCGTTTGAATATGTTGCTGATAGTGGTAGAAGCATTGTCGCTGCAATAATTCCGGCTGCTGTTCGTTTTCTCATTTCTTCGCACCTACTTTAATGAAATTTATATACGACAGAAGGGCTACTCCCCTCTGTCGTCACTTATCCATAAGCCTTATGTTTATGAAAAATGTAGATAGAAAGCATCTAACCTTCCATCTAATAATAGTTTTTTGAGTGTTTACTCTGTTACCGTTTTATTTTTCTTTCTCTTAAACTTATTACGAATTTTTCCGAATAATCGTTTGGACCATCTTGATACATCATCAACATACGTGTACATAACTGGTATGAGAAGCAGTGTAAACAGTGTAGATGTACTTAACCCAAAGATAACGACAACTGCCATTGGAACTTGTGCCTCTCCACCTTCTCCAAAACCAAGTGCAAGTGGAACCATTCCTAATACTGTTGTTAATGTCGTCATTAAAATTGGGCGAACACGGGTTGGGCCTGCTTTAAGTATCGCTTCAATCCGATCGTAACCTTGTTCGCGTAAAATATTTATATAGTCAACGAGCACAATGGCATTATTTACAACGATTCCGGCTAACATTATTATCCCTATAAATGCTGGTATACTAAATGGTTGCCCCGTGATAAATAGACCTACCAATATCCCTACTAGCATTGTTGGCATTGCAAACATGATAATAAATGGATATACAAATGACTCAAACTGAACCGCCATTACTGTATATACAAGGAAAATTGAGAATATAAGCGCAAGCGCTAAATCTTGGAATGATTCAGCCATATCCTCTGATTGTCCTCCAAATTTATAATCATAACCTTCAGGGAAGTTCATTGTAGCAAGTACAGTGTTAATATCTGCTGTCACACTACCTAAATCACGACCTTTGATGCTAGATGTTACTTGAACTTGACGCTCTTGGTTTTCACGACTAATTTGTGCAGGACCTTCGATTTGTTTCAGTTCTGCAACAGTCGCAAGTGGGACGAGGATGCCTGTTTGAGAACGAATTGTTAATTGTTCTAAATCACTAATTGATGAACGTTCGTCCTCTGGTAACATTACTCTTACATCGAACTCGTCACCTTCTTCTCGATAGAAAGTGGCAATCCTACCATTAAAGGCAAGCTCTACTTGACTCATAATCTCTTGATAAGATAAACCAAATTGAGCTGCGACTTCACGGTTAACATCGATTTGAATCTCTGGTCTTCCTTCCGATGCAGAGCTCTCAGGATTCTCAACACCCTCGATATCAGAAATTAACCATACAATTTGTTCACTAATTTCCGTTAAAACCTCTTGTTCTGGACCACTAATACTAATTGATATTGGAGCACCAGTTCCAAGACCTGCTTCCATTTCTGAAACAACAATTTCTGCTCCAGGAATATCCCCAGTTCTCTCTTTCATTTCATTGACGAATTGCTCCGTTGTCATTTCTCGTTCATCAGGACTTATTAACAATATTTGGAACGAACCTGTATTTGCACTACCTGACAGACCCGTATTAACATCTGTTGCAATTGACAAATAACTCGTTTCAATGATATCGCGATATGGTTCCATTTCTTTCGTTATTCGATTAGCTACCGCTTCAGTCGTTTCAATCTTTGATCCTGAAGGCGTTTCGAGATTAATTTGTACTTGACCTTGATCTGAAGCAGGTATGAATTCTGTACCGATTTGTGGTGCTAATACGAAACTTCCAACGATCGCAAGGATTGTAACTAAAATTGTTGTTTTTCGATGCCCAAGCACCCAATTTAACATGCGGCGATATACATTCGTAACCTTCGAAAATAAGCGAACATACCAACCTTTTTGCTCACTTTCTACTATTATTGGTTTGTTCAAAAGTTTCGAAGCTAACATCGGAATTAACGTTAACGACACGACAAGTGATGCAATTAGTGAAAAGGATACAGTTAGTGCCATAGGTGTAAAGAGATCCGATGCTAGACCTTGAACATATACAATTGGTAGAAATACTACTAAACTTGTTGTCGTTGAAGCTACCACAGCTGAGGCCAGCTCTGAAGCTCCTTTTATCGCTGCTTCTTTTACACTTGCACCATTTTGACGATATCTGAATACATTCTCAAGTATAACGATCGAACTATCGACCATCATTCCGATACCGAGTGCTAATCCACCCATCGTCAAGATATTCACTGTTTCTCCAGTGAAATACATTAATATGAAAGTTGAAACAATCGCAATTGGAATGGAGATTCCAATAATAACTGTAGCACGGAAACTACGTAAAAATAGGAAAAGTACCCCAATCGCTAGCATACCACCGATGAACATATTATTCGTTACAGATTTAATAGAATCTCGGATAAACGTTGATGTATCAAAAACAACAGATAATTCAACACCCTCTGGTAATTCTTTATTGACCTTATCCATTGCTTTTAGTAAAGCATCTGCAACTTCAATCGTATTTCCATCAGACTGTTTCAACGCAGATAGTACAACTGAATCTTCTCCGTTCACCTTCGAGATCGTATTTACGTCTTGGAAGGTATCCGAAACTGTTGCAACATCTCGCACTTTAATATCTCCACCTCTTTGAAGTGGGATAAGAGTATTACGAATGTCATCTACTGACTCAAACTCGCCTTCAATTCGAATTTGTAATTCTTGACTACCCTTTGAAATAACACCTGCCGAAGAAGAAACGTTTTCTGAACCTAATGCTTGAACAACTTGTGCTGATGTTAAACCATATTGAGCAAGCTTGGCTTGGTCCACCTCAACCTGTATTTCACGCGTTTTACCACCTTCTACTGTAACAGATGCTACTCCCTCAGCTCTTTCCAAATATGGCTGTACATCGTTTTCTGCAATCTTTTGTAACACTTCTGACTTATCACCAGTAAGACCTAAGTACATAACCGGAATTTGCTGTGGATCAAACCGTAACACGGATGGATCGTTTGCATCACTCGGCAATGCACCTTTAACTTGGTCAACTTTTTCTCGTACTTCGATCATTGCATTATCTAAATCAGTACCAGATGTAAACTGTAAAACAACCAATGAGGAGCTCGGCTGTGACCTTGATTGAATCGTATCGACTCCTTCAATTGTTGAAACAGCTGATTCAATTGGTTTACTTAATAACTTCTCAACTTCCTCTGGAGCAGCACCAGGATAACTTGTTGCCACTACTGCAATCGGAAAATCAACATCAGGGTATAAATCTACTGCTAAGTCACGTAATGATATGAATCCTAGAGCGATGATCGATAGGACAATCATAATGACACCAACAGGACGCTTTACGGAAACGTTAACTAGTTTCACAATTAACCCTCCTTAATAACCTTGACAAGGTTACCGTCTGAAAGGGTATTTTGACCTTTAACAACAATTTGTTCTTTCTCGTTTAAGTCGCCACGAATAGCTGTCCAATCTGTTTGCGCCTCTACGACTTCAACTTCCTTAGCTACTGCTTTACCTTCCTCTACGATATAAACGATATTGGCTGCTCCATCTTCAATTACTGCATCTGTTGGAACGAGCAACGTATCTTTTACACGTACTTCATCAACAATGAACTTGGCAACCATTCCAGGTTTAATAACTGAATCAGGATTTTCAATTGCTGTTTCTACCTCATATAATCCTGCATCGTTTGCAACTGAAGCTACATAAGTAATCTTTCCATTAACTTCCTCATTAAGTGAAGGAAGCTCTATACGAACTTGTTCACCCTTTTTGAACAGTGGTAATTGATCTGCACTTATTGTTGCTTGAATAACAATTGGATCTAGTGAAACGATTGTAACAACAGGCGCCTGCGAAGTAACGGTATCTCCTACTTTCGCACCAATTGCAACAATCTCTCCAGATTGTGTAGCACGAATGACTGCATCATTAACTCGGTCTTTTGCTTGAGATAATTGAACTTGGGCTTGTTCAACAGCGATGTTTGCTTGTTTAGCACCGACTTCAGCCTCTGATACAGTTTCTTTCGCATTCTCAACAGCGATTGAAGCTTGATCGTAGGATGACATGCTGTTTTCTTGACCAATCTTCCCTTTTTCATAATTTAGACGAGCATTTTGCTCTGCTATAACTGCTTGTTCATAATCTTTCTGAGCTATAGCGCCCTCATTGTACAATTCTTTCATTCGTTCTAGATTTCGCTTCGCATCCTCTAATTGAATGCTTAATGTTTCTAAATCAATCTCAGATTGTGTATACGATTTCTCTTGCTGTTCATCTTTTTTTTCAGGTTGTGTTTTATCTGAAGGCTCTTCTTGTTCTGGTTGTGTTTCATCTGAAGGTTTTTCTTTCTCAACAGTTAATTCCGCTTGTTCAAGCGTTAACTTTGCGTTCTCTAATCCATTTGATGCTTTTCGTTTATTAATTTGAGCTGTTTCAAGTTGTGTTTGCGCCTGTTGTAAACCTACTTGTTGCAATTGAAGTTGTCGAACTAGATCTTGATCATCTACTTTACCGATGACTTGACCTTTCTCAACCCAATCTCCTTTATTCACATTGAAAGTTAGCAATTCTCCTGCTACTTTCGAATACACTTCAACTTGTGAATCAGCTTTTACTTGTCCAACAATTTCATTTTCAGTTTGTAGATCTCCCTTTTTAATCAAAGCTACTTTCACTGGTGTCTCTTTAACAGGTTCTTCAGCTGTTGTAGAAGCTTGTTCCCCTCCACATCCTGCTAATAATAAAGTAAGCGATGCTGCAAGAATGAAACTACTTTTATAATGCCTAAATAATTTCTTCACCCTCTACTACTCCCTTCTTTCCACTGCTGATATTTAAATCTTACTTTTACCACATATCTGTAATTACTTGATTGAACTTACTATCAGTACTAACTTATGAAACCCCTTACTATTCATCATTTCACTTTACTTACTACGAATGAAAATTATAAAAGTTGCAAATGAAATAAATTACTTATTTCATTACGATAACTCTCTAATTGATTAACGGATTTTAAATGTACGAGCATACCTTGAAAAACGACTTTTTGCGGTTCCTCTTTCTCTAGTTCATCTTGCATCACGTTAATGCTCTGTAACACTTCATCCTTTTTTGATTCAATTAATTCAATTTCATTTAGCTTATTCTCAATTCGCCTTAAAACAGCTTTCGCTTCCTCTCTTTTAGAATGGGGAAAAAGGCTTAGCTCTATACTGTTATCTGTTTCCTTTATCGTTAGAAGGGGCGCTGAATGATCGTTCATTAACCCTTCAACTAAATCATCTAATCTACGTAATAGAAAGCTACTAAACTCCCCAAGGTTATATGTTATTTGTTCAAAAATAAGCTTTTGAAGATAAGCATGAATCATGCCATAAAAAATAAGAACCGCATCATTTACAAATGGTTGAACTTGTTCTCCATACAAGCTATGTATCGAACGTTGTAACCATGTTAATTGACCACTTCTTATTGTAGATGCAATCGAATCAATATCATCATTCAAAGATATATTTTCTCTCATAAGCATAACGAAAAAATCTTTATGCTGTTGAAATTCCTTACAATAATCTTGAAGTTGTTTCTCTACTCTTTCCCTTGGAAGCAGTCCTTCTTCTAAATCAACCTTTTCAATATTTGAGCTAATCTTCTCATAAAAATATTCATAAATTGATAAAATCAAATCACCTTTCGATTTGAAATGAAGATAAAATGCACCTTTTGACACTTCACTCTGTTCTGCAATTTCCTGAATTGAAGTAGCATGAAAACCTTTCTTAGCAAATAACTTTAATCCTACTTCAATAATCCGTTTCTTTTTTTCGTGCATGACAGTCCCCTCCTTTCTTAAGTAGTAAAAATATTAGGACAACACAATATAATGACCAGTCAGTCAGTACGTCCTAACTATAAGTGATCTATATATAAAATGCAACTCTTAAGTTGTGACAAAAAAACACAAAAAAGCCCCCTTATTAGGAGACTATTTTAGATTTTAAGAAACAACAGATCCTTATCTATTCTGTTGAACTAACCATTAGATGGGGCGAATAAGACTAATGGTCAGTTCACTTTATTAAAAGGATGAATGGGGTTCCTAAATCACGATTCCATTACGTTCAGGAGGGGAGGTTTGAGAGGAATAGATCCTGCCCCTGCAGAGGAATTTCGCTGAAACTTTCTCATGGAATATGATGAAGGAAAGGTTAGGAAGGTGATGTCTTACTCTTTTTAAGTTGTTGCTCTAGTTCACGTTGTCGATTTATGACATGCATCAATTGTATAGATAACATGTCTATTTGTAATTGAAACAATCGATTGCTGACTGGACGTTCAGTAACATTAAATTTCTTTTGTCCTTTTATGGCACCTCCTCCACTGTTAGTGCACAACCTTTTTGCCACCTCCAATCTTACTGTTCTTAATAACTAAGATAACGATAAGATGATAAAGTCGCAAAATGCAGATTTAGTTATTCTGAACATTATTTTGTACGAAAATGCGGCAATTTGATGAAAAATCGATGGTTATTCACTTATATTTCGAACCAATTTAACAAATTAGGTCCTTTTCAATTTTTTATCAGCAGAAGAGATTGGATTCGGATTTTCGAGTCATTTTCCCGCTTCCACCCTAACGTTCTACAAGCATGTATTTTAATATTCGTGTCTAATCATCCTTGCTCTGATGTTTACTTTTTGTACGCTCATTATAAGTAGAGTCATCCATAAATACGGGCTTTCGTCCAATTGAATGATATTCCATATTTAATTTTTTCACTCTGTCTAATTCATAACAATTACGATTGAATGGAATTTCTGGAGATATTACTACACTCTATTTGATATAATAAAGGAAACTTACTGATTCTCAAATCAACGCATATAACTTACATTATGACTACTTGTTTGAAAAAGGAGGACACTTATATGAAAACCTTTAGACTAAAGGAACTCTCTATTATCTCTCAAGAAGATAACTCACTTAAACGTCATCATGTTAAATTAACCGATGGTCTAATTATTAATAAAGAAAATGAGTTGGGAAACTGGTTAATTGAGGCTATTATTCCGAACGAACCGATTGAATTATTGAAAGAATTAGAGCAGCAAGAAGAACCCTTCATAATTGAAGCAACAATTTCACGAGAACAAAATACACCCGTTCCTTTCTCTGCAAACATCCGTAAAATAAAGATCCTTGATGAACATACGGAAATTTTATTAGACGCAAAGATAATTATGAAAAAAGATGACCTATCAGATCTCCTTCTAGAAGAATTAATTAAGGAAGGCTTAACTGGAAAAGCATTGATACAAGAATTTAAGCAAGCAAAGGCAGAACGAGGGCCTTCTTTCTTAGGTATAGTTGACAAGGAACTTAAAAAAGCAAAGTCTCCTTTATAGTATGTTTTCAAAAAAGACCTACCCGAACAATGGAACTTAGGATCAAGTACAAAATCTATTCATTTACATATGTAAGCAACGGAGAAACGAGATGAAGTAGAATTACAATAACGCATTTTCCCCGAACTTCTTGAAACGTTTTCTCATTACTACCTCTACAGATATACGATTGCACTGCTAGAATTTCAATATTATTTGTTCTTATTTTGCAACAAACGCGCCTTTTTTAGGCGCGTTTGTTGTGTTAGTATTCAATTTTTTCAACAAATGTACCTAGCTCACCATCTGCGTAAATATAAGCCTCTTCAGCCTTGTCACTATCTGATATTATTTTATACCAAACACCATCTTCACTTTCTTCTTCATCTAAGACTACAACAGTAGCTCCTTTAGTTGCAATCTGGTAGATAACATCAGCTTTTTTATCTGGCATTTCTCGCACATTTAACTTATCTACAATCACTTCTGCAAGTTCATACTGTTCGAAGTCTTTTTCTCCTAAGTATTGATCAGCTCGATACATATGACCTGAAATTTTTTGACCCCAATACGGATCAGATGCATACATTACATTCATTCCAATACTTTTGTTACCTAGCAAACCACCACGGTAGATTGCTCCAGGAGTTAAATATCGGTCACTTATGTACATTCCAGCATAAAGAATTCCATCTTGGAAATTATCGAATTGTGCAGCATTTTGCAATGGGTTACTATCTATCGCATTGATACCATACAAGTTATTCTTTTCTTTCGCAATTTCACTAAATCCCCATGCACTTTCATGAATAGCATGTGCAAGCAAATATAACGCATTAACACGATATTCTTCTTCAGCCTGTTTGAATGCCTTTCCAAGCCCAATTAACGGAGAATCGGGCTGCATCGCTTCAATATATCGATCTAAGTCCTCCGCATCATAGCTTGTTTTTGTACGGAGTGGCAAGTAATTGAAGTATTGATAATACTCACCTTCATCAAAATGAACACCATCTTCACTATGTACTTTCTCTCCATCATCGATAAAAGGTGGTGCCATCCCATACACATAACTCTCATAACTTCCATTTCGATACAAGACATGTATGAACTGTTCATCTTGTACTTTATAATGTGTACGCTCTTCTACCAATTTATCAGGTATCAATGTTAAACTTTCAAGCTTAATATAACCAACATTTTTAAGAAACTGCACTTTAACCTTTTCTTCATCTGCACCTATATACTGGACTTCTGTTCCAGCAGCAATAAAATTATTAAACTGATAGAGGTCCTCTTCATAAATTTTCGTATATCGATCAGTGATCGCAATACCATCTTCCATCCATACAATTTTATCGTTATGTAAGATTACTGCATTATTATAGTCATTTAATGCATCTTTCGCCTGTTGGTACGTATCAAATGCTGTCAGCTTATCAAGATCCCCATCTTTCTCTATTTCTGCAAGATAGTAACTTGATTTATCAACTTCACTTTCTTCTTTATCAATAACTTCTTCAGAATCTTTATCAGTTTCCTCCTGTTCTCGTTGCTGCTTATCTTGTTCAATTTCCTTTAACGTTGTTAACATACGAGAAATAGTCACTGATGCTTGTCCCCGTGTGACATTTTCCTTTGGACGAAACGTATTGTCTGGAAAACCGTTTATGATATTTACATGAACCAGGTGTTGTACAGATGTAGAAAAATAGATCTGTTCATTATCAGTAAACGACAACTTCCCTAATGTCGGAGAACCACCTTTGAAGCGAAGTGCACGATCAATTAAAGCTGCCATTTCTTCTCTAGTAAGTTTTCGATCTGGTGCAAACTTATCGCTTCCAATTCCGTTTATTAAACCACTTGAAGCTGCTTTATTTACATCTACATAAAACAAATGTGAACGAGGAACGTCAGAAAACGTCTTGTCACCTTCAGGAAGAAGCAATGAACGAGTAATTAATGAAGCCATTTCAGCGCGAGTAATCTGTTCATCATATGGAAGATGTCCGTTCTCCAGTATTCCCAACTTACTAAGCTCACTCATTTTCTCTTCAAACATATTCTCTGCACGTACGACACTCAGTTGAGTCATATTGAAGTATAAGGCTATTACTAATATAAAAACGAATGAATACTTTTTCACGTTGCTACTCCTCTTTAATTTTTTTGCTGAGGGAAAAGCTACGAGTAATAATGTGTTTTTATTATTACTGCTCTCCCTTAAGCTTTAGTACCCTATGTTAATTTGAACAAAATGAACTATTAACTATTAATCAATGAATCTTACTTTACACTAGTAATTTCTAACGTACCTGTACCATTTTTTATAAGCAATGCACGATATAAAAATGTAGAAAACTGACCTCTCGTAACAACTTTATTTGGAGAAAATGTTGTTGGTGTGCTTCCTGTCGTAATCCCTAACTCATAGATTGTCACAATATCTGTCTTAAATTCAGATTCCGTAACGTCAAGGAATGGTGATGAAGCTTCACTTTCTTCAAAGTCAAATGCTCGTGCAATCATTGCCGCCATCTCTTCTCGCGTTAAAATTTCGTTCGTACCGAAAATCTCATCCGAACGTCCTTTTATAATTCCTGAATGTTTCATCGCAGCAACTGCCCCAGAATAATATTGATCTCCCTCCACATCCTTGAACCCAGAATCACTGACATTCTCAGTATCAAGATCCAAAGCTCGTGCAAACATCACAGCAGCATCCTGTCGTGTTAAGTAATAATATGGTGCAAAATAATCTTCACTTATGCCTGTCACGATTTTTTCTTGCTCTAACACCATAACTGGGCCAGTAAAATAGTTAGAGAGCTCCAAATCTTTGAATGGTATATAAGTTAGATCACGTGAACCAAGTTCCTTTTTTGTCACAAATGAGATAGATTGCATTCCATTATCTGAATCTATCAGGAGTAGATAATCCGTTTCACTCTTCAATGCTTGTTGAGGAGTAATTTTAAATGATGTATAAGAGTTAGGATGAACATACACAGGTACTTTTTCTCCGCCTAATTCTACTAAGCTCACTTTCTCCTTTAAGTTCTCAGCGTCATACGATGACTTTGTTTGTACAGTGAAGACTGGATAACGAGAACGTACACCAGCATCAATATCTAATTCTTCATCCAAGCTTGCTAATAGTAGATCTTGATGTGCTGTTACCAATTCTTCTCCAACAGAAGTTTTAATGTCCGGTTGAATACCCTTTTCATTAATAACATCCCCTTTTGGTGTGAAGAATTCGGCAACTGATAGCTTTAACATCCCACCACTTTCAACATCAAACAACGTTTGTGCTAGCCCTTTTCCAAATGTTGTTTGTCCGTATAGTGTTGCACTTTCATAATCTTGAACTGCACCTGCAACAATTTCTGATGCACTTGCACTGGAACCATTTATTAACATGGCAATCGGTTTTGAAAATTGAACAGCTTGTTCTTCCACAGGATAAATTTGTTGAGATTTGTCACGATTCTCGACTATCAGTGCATTTTCAACTTCAGGGAAAAAACCAGCAATTTTTTGAGCTGTCTTTAAATAACCGCCACCATTACCACGTATATCAATAATCCAACCATCTACATCTTTTAAAGATAGGATTGCTTCTTTCATCTTCTCAGCCGCACTCTCACTAAAGCTATAAAGTGATATGTATCCGATATTGCCTGCTAACTTATGAGCTTCAACGACAGGCATATTAATATCTTGCCTTTTCACCGATACGTCTAATTCAGTATTTGCTGTCGGGCGTTTTACTTTTACATTCACTTGAGTACCTGGCTCACCTTTAAAAAATAGCGTTGCTTTGTCTACTGACTTTCCTTGTAGTGACGTTCCATCGGCTTCTATTATAATATCCCCTACCATAAGGCCAGCTGATTTAGCTGGACTATCTTTAAAAATAGAAACGATTTCTACACCATCTGACACTGCATTTACAACAATACCAATTCCTGTATAGTTTCTATTAATTGATTGTTCGAATTCTTCGTACTCTGATTGGGTAAAATAGTCAGAATACGGGTCTAAGTCATCTAAGATCTTATCGATTGAATCTTGTTGAAGCACTTCACCTGGTACTTCATCGATATAATTTTCTTCTATTAGATTTCGAACCTCTTCTATATCTGCTGCAGTTGCCGTTCCTATCATCAATAAAAAGAAGATAATTGTCTGCAACCCGACTTTTAATCGAAACGACATATTCATGACATTTCTACCTCCATTCATATTATGTAGCTCGAATATTGTTACTTTTTCATGTCAATTTATTGCAACCAATACGTTCGCTGTTCTTATTTTATTTACATGATATACTATATTTAGAATTTTAGTAAGGAGCGAAAAAGATGCTAAATACGTTAAAAAGGCTACTTGGCGACGAACAACAACGTAAATTAAAAAAACATTACAAAATCGTTGAACAAATCAACAGCCTTGAAGCAGAGTATGAACAGCTCTCAGATGAAGACCTTAAATTAAAAACAACAGAGTTCAAAGAAGCTCTATCAAATGGAAAAACGATTGATGATATAAAAGTCGAAAGCTTTGCTATCGTACGTGAAGCATCGAAACGTATTCTTGGTATGCGCCACTATGATGTACAACTAATAGGTGGATTAGTCTTAACCGATGGCAATATAGCTGAGATGCCTACTGGTGAAGGAAAGACACTTGTAGCTTCTCTACCAAGTTATTTACGTGCTCTTGAAGGTAAAGGTGTGCACGTTATTACTGTTAATGAATATTTAGCTCGACGGGATCGAGATATGATCGGTCAAATTCATGAATTTCTTGGCTTAACTGTCGGATTAAATATTCCAATGATGGAACCAGCAGATAAAGTTGCAGCATACAAAGCAGATATCACATATGGTGTTGGTAATGAATTTGGTTTTGACTATTTACGTGATAATATGGTCGCAGATCCTCGTCAGAAGGTGCAACGTCCATATCATTTTGTCATCACTGATGAAGTCGATAGCGTACTTATTGATGAGGCAAAAACACCTTTAATAATTGCAGGGAAAACAGAAGTTAGTGCTGAATTGCATTTTATAGGTGCACAAGTAGCTAAACGTTTCAAAGATGGTGAAGATTTCACCTTCGATATAGAGACGAGAGCAACAAACTTAACAGACCAAGGAATTGAGAAAGTAGAAAATGCATTTGGTGTCGATAACCTATATGAAATTGAACATCAAACACTGTATCATTATATGATTCAAGCGTTAAGAGCACGTGTCATGTTTGAACGAGATGTTGATTATATCGTTCAAGATGGTAAGGTTCTCTTAATTGATATGTTCACAGGACGTCCAATGGAAGGCCGTACATTAAGTGATGGCCTACATCAAGCAATCGAAGCAAAGGAAGGTCTTGAAATTACCGAAGAAAACAAGACACAAGCTTCCATTACAATTCAAAACTATTATCGTATGTATCCAATTATTTCAGGTATGACTGGCACTGCGAAAACGGAAGAATCTGAATTCCAACAATTATATGGGATGGATGTTATCCAAATTCCGACAAACAAACCAATCATTCGTGATGACCGCACAGACCGTGTCTATTTGACGAAAGATCAGAAATATAATGCGGTCATGGAAGAAGTTAAGCAATGTCATGCGAAGGGACAACCTGTTCTTGTCGGTACAACATCTATTCTTCAATCTGAACAAGTCGCAGAATACTTTGATAAAGCAAAACTCCCTTACCATCTCCTAAATGCTAAGAGTATTGAACAAGAAGTTAAACTAATTTCACTTGCAGGTCAAAAGGGGCAAATAACAATTGCAACAAATATGGCTGGGCGAGGTACCGATATTATGCTCGGTGAAGGTGTTGCAGAACTTGGAGGTCTTCATGTAATTGGTACAGAACGACATGAAAGTCGCCGAATCGACAACCAATTAAAAGGCCGTTCTGGTCGTCAAGGTGATACTGGTTCGACACAATTTATTATTTCACTAGAAGATGATATGTTCCGCCGTTTTGCGAAAGAAGAAGTTGAAAGAACCGCTCAAAAAATAAAAGCTGATGAAAATGGGCAAATCACTGATAAAAAAATCCATGAACTTGTTGATCGAGTACAGAGAATATGTGAAGGTAGTAACTATGCTGTACGTGAATATAACTTAAAATTGGATAATGTCATTAATGAGCAACGCGGTGTCATTTATTCGCTACGAGATAAAGTGCTTGAAAATGAAGACATCGTATCAATTATTTTACCTATGATTGATTCATATGCAACGTATACTGTTAATGAACATTGTCCTGAGGAGCTTGTTCCAGAAGAATGGCCATTAAAAGAATTAGAGGCAAAGCTAAACTATATTATCGTTGAGCCAAAGGTTGTATTCAATCATAACATTTTAGATATTTCTGAGGTTAAAGAAGAGGTAGAGGAAAAAACTTTAGCTTATAAAGCGAACATCGAGCTATTAAAGGAAAACAAAAAAGTTCAATTTACAATAAAACGATTAACACTAATGGTGATCGATCATTATTATACAAAACATCTTGAAAGCATGACTCGTCTAAAAGAAGGAATTGGACTTCGTCACTATCAACAAGAAGATCCAATGCGCCTTTATCAAAAAGAGGGTCTAGAGTTATTCTCAAAGACGTTCAGCGAATTAGAGCGCGATGCATCATTCCAGCTTGCTCGTCTTGCTAGGCCAATCTTAGAACAACAACAAAGTGAAGAAGAAAATAAATGATTATAACTAAACAGCAGAAATTCATTCTGCTGTTTAGTACATACATTCATAATAGGAGGGTAAAATTTCATGTTATCGTTTTTTAAAAAGAAAAATAAAATAAAAAAACAAGGAAACGATAGTACGATTTCCACAGAAACATTATTAAATGAGAAAGATGACAATACGCAAGACGAAGAAATCACAACACATCTATCTATCCATCCTAGCTGGCAGCTAAAAGAGGAAGAAAAGTACGTTTATCGTTTCCTTAATAACGAATGTCACCCTTTAAAGCCAAATCAACTGTCACTCTCAGGTATTGAATTAACTGAAGAAAATGATAGTTATCGTATAACTGCATTTATTCGTAGTTCTCTATCAAAAGAGGTTCGTTTAAAAGAAGCAACACTCTTATTAATCAGTGCTGATAACGAAAAGTTAGGGAGAAAAATGTTTAATTTATCTGAAATTGGTGAAATACCTGCACAGAGTAGTCGTCCTTGGCATTTCACCTTTTCAAAAGAAGACCTTTTCACAAATGATATTCCAAAAGAAGGTTGGAAGCTTGCATTTGATTTGTCACCTTCTTCTCGTAAACATTCATTAGACCTTGCAGAAAGCTGGCAAAAAAGTTTAGCAGATGCTGATAAACAAAAACTTGAGCAAATGGTAAATAAGATGACTCCACCAAAACCTGGTGAAGTTAACTTTCTTGGGATTCAAGCAAATCAAAAGCAAAATGGTAACCTTCATATCACGATGCTTATTCGAAATGGTAGCCCTAAGACCTTAACACTAAAGCAACTACCACTTGTAATTGAGGACGCCACAGGTGAAATTGTAGCCAAAGGAGGCTTCACTCTAGGTGAATTTGAAGTAAAAGCAAATACGAGTAAGCCGTGGACTTTCATCTTCCCTTCGTCACTACTGTTAAAAGAAGCCATTGACTTAAGCAAATGGAAAGCGTACTTACCGTCACAACCTAAATAAACAACAATCAACCTAAAACTTATGAAGAGGATGAAATAAAAGTGCTACGTTCATTTTTATTTCATCCTCTATTATGATTATGTGCTTTCTCAATAAACCATCAAACATATCTTTCAAAAACCATTGAATCTATATTATAAATTTACCTGATTGGTACCATCTCTATTTCCCCATTATTCCACAAACCTTTCTCTTAATAATTGTAGAAAAATGCCGATAATAGTAGTAATGAGTAAGTAATTTTTACTCATTTATTTTTTGTCTAAGCATTATATAACCTATTGAACCTAATAATCTACCCAAATAAATCATATCAATTATCTATAATAGAATAGTTGGAAGGAACCTATCATTCATAGTACACTTATCATTAACAATACTTTCCTTTTAGTTTAACCATTCTATTCATGATATACATTACGAAAGGCGTGAGTAAAAAGAGATGAATTTTTCTAATATTTTTTCTAAAATATCCATATTATTCATTTGTTCAATGATGTTCTTTTCTATATTTTTCTCCTTCTCTCAGTCAACTAAAGTTATTGCAGCAAACAATGCACGAATAAAAGATTCTTCACCTAGAGATGGATCAAAACAAGTTCCAGTAGATATCGAACCTACTATTACCTTTAACGATAAAGTTTTAAACGTTCACGAAAACAGAATCGAACTGAAATTAAAAAAAAGTAATAATAAATATGAAGAAATAGAACTAAAAGAAATTCGAAAGTCTGGTGAAAAATTAATTATCGTTCCAGAAGACAAATTAGAGTTCAACAAAAAATACGTTCTTGAAATTGATAACAATGCAGTTGAACTAAAAAATGGATATTACCGAAACAGCCGAAATATAGACTTTGAAACAAACTATATAGACTTTTACGATTTAATGGTTGTGAACGATGCAAAACTATCGAGTATATTAGAAACTTATACACCACGTGAGCTTAGAGTAATTGCACCTGACCGATATATTGAAGAGATTTCTGTTCTTCACAAAAAAAGAGGAAAAGTTGAAGATGATACTTTACAACAAATAACAGACTCCTTAACAAACATTGACATCGTAACGGAGGATACTTATAAAGTTAAACGTGTCTACGTCAAAATCAAATATCAAGGGCATACAATGCACTCTGGTAATGCGATTAAAGTTACCGATAATGATGATAAGAGAAAGAAAGGCAAAGATTTATATACATTGGGATTCGGTAACCTTCCACCCGCCTATGATGTAATCGTTATTTCATATAATAGCAAAAACGAAGAAGTTGATAAACAAACGATAAAAGTTGCAGCAAATGATAAGCTATTCCAAGAAATTAAAGAAACCTATAAATATAAAACTGCTGGAGAGTCTTTCACACTATACGAATTACTTGATGATGATAAAAAATTCAACGACCTCTTAACTGAGAATGATATGAAAAAGCTGAAAGTTCAAGTGGATGATTGATGATGCGATTTAAATCCAATATTTTCTTATTAACGTTTTTTTTAATCGCTTGTCTATCTTTTATCTCTCCTCTTCACGCAGCAGATTATTTAGAATGGGAGCACAATGTAACAGAGGATGCAAAAAAAGCTTGGACAGTCTCTTTTAATGATAAGGTCAAACGTTCTAGTGTTTCTAGAAGTACTGTTTTTATCACAAACTCTAAAAGTATACAAGTTAAAAGTACAGTCCAACTATCAAAAGATCAAAAATCATTTACAGTTACTCCTCTTGCAGCTTATCAAGCTGGAGAGACATATCAGTTAACGATTACGAACAAGGTGAAATCGGTAGATAACGTTACACTAACTAAAACCGTTATTATGCCATTCAAATACGTTGAACCTATAAATGAAGAAGAACCTACTATTTTACCTACGCCTGAAACACAAGTGAAAGATGAACCGTTGAGCGAGAACGTATTTAAGGTAGAAGTAGAGCTAGGAGCTTATATTAGCCAAGTCAAGGTCACAGCCAATGATTACATATCCTCCGTTAAGATTGAAGGTAACGACATGCATTATTTAGGTAATAATGAATACCAACTTGGGTTATCAGGTCTAGAATCTGGGCAGTATTTGAATATTCAAGGATTCGATAATAATGGAAAGCTTATTCAACGTGAACGACACACAATTGAATAAAACCTAATTTTCGTAACGAATGGAGGGGATATCATGTGGAAGAAATCCCTAATTAGTACTGGCATCATGACTTTAATTCTAATTAATATCTTTCTCTGGCCATATCTACTAAATAATCAAGACCACAATTCTATTGATGAACAACCTGAGAATCTAGAAACAACATCAGTACCTAAACAAATGGAAAGTATAGAAATAGAAATAGAAACAGAACTAATTAATGAGGAAATGGGAGAAAATGATTCTTCAAACATCGTTGATGAAATTACTGAACCATCTGAATCAATATCTAATATAGAAGGACCTACACCATTCGAAACAGATCCTCCATTCCAAATCATTAACATTAAATAAGAGAAAATAATAAAGACAAGACCACTCTTAATTAGTAGAGTGGTCTT
Organism: Bacillus solimangrovi; assembly: GCF_001742425.1. Lineage (GTDB taxonomy): Bacteria > Bacillota > Bacilli > Bacillales > Bacillaceae_N > Bacillus_AV > Bacillus_AV solimangrovi. The sequence continues at coordinate 48,983 of NZ_MJEH01000033.1, read as the reverse complement.
GTCTTTAATCTTATTCAAAATAAATTTCTACCAACTTTAGTTCAGCATCGAAGTTAATTTTTGCTCCTAGCTCTTTCGCAATAAATGCTACTGGCACAAAGCTAGTACCATTCTTAACTTCAAATGGTGCACTCATCATTTTTTCTTTGCCGTTCACTTTTACTTTATTACTGTTTAGTGTAAATTCAAATGTTTGATTATCGACCATTACTTTTAACGTTTGAGCTTCTTTATTCCAATCCACATCTCCACCTAACCAGTTAGAGATAGCTGCTACTGGAACCATCGTTGAACCATTATTGACATAAGGAGCTTCGTTAAAATCTACCCACTCTGATCCAAAGAATGCATATGGAGCATCAATAAAGAATTCAGCTCTAAACTCATTTAATAACATTTTTTTAACAGGTGTTGAATCTGGTAGCTGTTTAATTTTTTGAAGATCATTTGAAAGCTCTTCAACATTCACGGATTTTTCGACTTTCGGTAGTTCAACTTCGCCACCAACATTCCAAACTATAGAATCCGTTTTGATTACAGCATCTAATCCCTCACCAGTTTCTTTATCATGAACTGCTAACGAAATATCTGACTTTTCACTTACCATGTATTTCTTTTGCTTAGAAAGCCCTGCTTCTGTCACGATATTTAAATCAATATCCATTCCAGACATTTGTTCAATACTTTCCTCCGTCGTTCCATCTACAAATGCTTTTGCTTGATTCAGCATATTACGGAACTCTTGAATTCCATCTGCTAACTCTTGATCAGTTGGCATACCTGCTTCTTCTGGCACAAACGCCAAGAACTCTTTTACAAGCTCGTCTAGTCCTTCATATTCAGCTAAGTTCCCAAGTGTATATGAGACAAAATCGAGAATGTTCTCGATATCAAACTTAACTTCAACTAACCTAACTCTTTCAGTTCCTTCAGGTGTTTCAACTGTTTGCCAGCCCTTATCATTTAGATTCTTAATCTCATAATCAAATTGCTTCATATAATCTTCGAAAGCACCCATCATAAACTCACGAAGCTTCTTCTGATCAGCCATACCCATCGTGTTATCGGCATAACCTGAATTTGGATCAATTTCATAATAATAAGGATCTGCTGAAGTTTTCATGAATATCTTTTCGCCTTCAACGATTACCTCAAGTGCTACTTGTTCTTCTACTGTCCAGTAACCCATTTTACGTAACGGTTCATCGTTTAGAAGCGTTAATTTCATGTACGCCTCGTCAACACTTGCTGCCTTCTGTTCAATTAACACGCCAGCCTTCAGCATATCTAGAATCTGCTGACCTTCTTCACCTAAATAATCACCTTTGACTTCTGCATCAATTGATAATGTTGTCTTTGATTCCGCTGACTCATACTTCATTGAATTAATGTATACATCTTTCAATGAAGGGTTTGTCGAGGAACAACCAACGAGCAATAACATAATTGCGGAAAAAATCACCAATAACTTCTTCATCACTTTATCTGCCACCTTTCTATTTTATTAACTATGCGAGTACCTACTAAGTATAACGAAAAAGTCTAAGAATAGTTTCATAAATTTTGAATTTAATAGTTATTTATTGAAAAAAATTTATTAAAAATGGATTGCCAACTAATCGGAAAGGCAATCCATTTTATATTAGTCTTGTAAAATACATAATAGAAGTGCTGCAAACGATGGGTAATTTCCATCCTTTAATGTTTGAACGTGCCTTACAAATAATTCATTTTGTAAATAGGCAGCACGGTCTCTTTTTTTTTCCACACTATCAGCAAGCAAATTAACTTCTAACTCATGACCGCTTTTAAATAATATAATTGAATCTTTGTTTATACCTTTCTTAACAAAGAAAATGTGAGCTAAATTGACCCATATACAGTTTGGGCTTTTCGGTGATTGCATTGGGATGAACATCATATTATGAATGAGTGAAATAGACAATGGAAGCATCTGTTTCGCCTTTAAGATAAGTTTGGCTGCTTGTCTATTTCCATTATAATCCCCTCCATAGAAAGCACAAACCCTTATCAATAATTTCTTAGGCGACTCATAAACATATTTAACTGAGCTTACTTCCCTGACCTCTGAACAAAGACAACCTTCATCATTGTAATAAGGTACGATCGCTTCAACATCCGGATGGATCATATACTTCTTTTTTACACTTTTCAAATATACTCCCTCCCAAATAATTTGCTCAATATTTCACAATGTATTGCAAACTAAAAAATAATTTTTCACCTCCACTACCATTACTATCTATTGGACAAATCTGATGATGTTAAAGTTTACAAAGAGGGATTACTTAAATTGTTCAAAAACCCCTTCAATTGTCATTATACACAAGTATCCAACAAAATTGTATTAAATTTTTAGAATATTTTTAAAATTATTACTCTCTATTCTATATTGTTCAAATTATAGAAAACGTGAGAGCCCGTAGCATCTTCGCTATAACAAGATACTCTCACGCTTATATATCTATCGAATCAACTTGTTGTTACTTCTTCTTGTAAATTTTTTTCAACCTCACGCACTGCCACATGAAATTGTTCAATCTCTTCTTCCAATGCTTTTTCCATTTCACGATATCTAGTAGAGATACTACTGCTCGTTAAATCATACAGTACAGCGAACTCTTGTTGAGTTTTCGTGTGGACTTTCGTTACTTGAGTTACTAAATAATGAAGTGATGCAGCATAGATACGCTCATTACGAATCTTTGGCTCCTTATATTCACAATATTTAGCCCATAACTCAATTGCAAATTCGATAATATCGCCCGGTAATTCTTCCTTATTCATCATTTCTTTTAACAAACTAGCAACAGACTCTTCCTTTTCATTCTTCCATTCGATTTTCTGATCGGGACGAACGTCTAGCTGACGATATAAAGACTCCCAAATCGTTTGTAGATAAGATTGACGTAACCATTCTACAGAGCTTTGTTGCCCACTATCCTTATACATATGGAAAAGGTGTTGCAATACTAAGTTGCTATCTGCTGAAGTAATGTTAATAATATCTTTGAAGAACACATGACTATCCTCAAATGACAGCATAAAACCAATTAACATATTACCTTGCTGCGGTAAACGATCTTCGGCAACTACTCTTATAGAACGTTGCTCACCTGTAAAACAATCTGTCAAAGCAATGACATTATCTGCTACATTATTCACTTCACCTACAACAGGTTCACTGACTGTCCAACTTTCGATGATATGACGTACACGTTCACGTTTCCACTTCGATGCATTTTTCTCACTATATTCTTGTAATACTGTTTGACCAAACTCTGTAGGCTCATGCAAAATCGTCCAAAGCATTGCTTGAAACGTAAACATATCTTTAGCAGAGCTTGGTACATCAAGGTCTGTCATTAATTCATTCACTTTGTCTCGCATTGGTTGATCATAATATTTGATTGCATAATCGATTAACTCTGTTTGTGCTATTGAAACATCAGCTTCAACAAGTTTCTCAATTGAAACAGTATTCCCGTTCATACAGCATTTTTTATATTTCTTTCCACTGCCACATAGACATGGATCATTTCGATTTATTTTACTCAATTTTACTACATCCTTTCGTGCTAACAATAAGTAAGGGAGCTACATTAAGTAGCAGCTCCCTTTTTCAAAAAATATTATAACTCCAACTAGTTAATATAGAGACTGGGGAATTACATTAAACGAATATTATCATACCATATTAATAAAACATCTTCTAATTACTCATAATTTTCTTTGTACTTTTATCACGTGTCAACTGAGGATAAGACTTCCATTTTAAAGCTTAGAAAAGTCAATGATACTTATGTGAAAATCAAACGTCAGTAATTACCTGGTTGGTTCATCTAACCATCAGCGGGGGATGAAGATCTCCACTGATGGAAGTTTCCCTTTATTATCCGAACATTATGAATGACTACTTCAGTTTTCAATAGTAAACTTCATCAGCGACGATTTTTCCATCTCACGTTCTGCAGCAGATTGTACATTTTTTTCTACGATCAGTGTGTAGGTTTCCCCTTTTTTATATCCCCCTTTAGGTGGATATATGTATAAGATTTTACCGTCATCAGATAAATCATATTCTATCGATACCTTTTCATAGTTCTCATCTAAAATAAATGTATTCGAACGATTAAAACTACTTTCTTTCATCACGACATTAAATGTTAGGCTCCAAACCTTATCAACTGGAACATCTGCCTTACTGTCAATGATCGTGTATAACTGGGTTTGTAGTGCATCCAGTGGTTGAATTAACCCAAAACCATAATAAGGGTCTTTTCCTTCAACACCTAAATCCTTAGCAGTAGTCGATAAAATTTGCAATATATCTTCTTGATTTAAATCTCGATTAAATGATTTTAGAACTGCTGCCGTTACCGTGACAAAGGGTGCAGCATAGGAAGTCCCAGAACTATAATAATACTCATCATTCCCCATAGTCGTAAAGATATTTTCACCGGGAGCAACGATATCAACGTGATTATTATAATTCGAAAACTCCGATCGTTCGTTATTCTTACCGATCGCACCTACAGAAATAACATCGTCATATGAAGCAGGATAATTGATTGTATCATCGCCATCATTTCCTGTAGCAGCTATTACTATAATTCCTTCGTCTATAGCAGCTTGTATCGCTTTTTCTTCAAGTGCAGAATAACGATTTGCAGCCATACTAATATTTATAACATCAACACCCTGCTCAATCGCGTAATCTATTGCACGAATCACATTGCTTGATGTTCCTTTGCCATCCTCACCAGCTATTTTCAACGGAAGAACCTTGATAGGTAGATGTCCTCCAATACTTGCCGAACCGAACTTATTGTTGACATCTGCGGCTATTATAGTCGATACTGCAGTTCCATGACCATTCATATCACTAATGTCGCTATTATTATCTAAAAAATTGTATCCACCAGGAGCTATGTGCCCCTTCAAATCAGGATATTCAATTTCTAGACCGCTATCAATAACAGCTACAACAACTTCATTTTCAGACTCATAATTCCATAACAAAGGGATGTTAAGATAAGGTAAGCTCCATTGATAGGATAAATAAGGGTCATTTGATGTTTTTTGAATAGAACGTGGTTTGTCTTCTTCAATCATGACATCTGATTGAATTCTCACTTGTTCTATAAAATTTTCAGTAGTTTCATTGTCTTGTAAGTTCATAATGGAAACACCTACATGATTTAAGTATTCAACCTCACTAGTTTTCAATATTGAAAGAGGAAGTTCCCCACTATGCCCTTGAACGAGGACTGCGTTATTTATATTATCTAATGAATCAGTATTTTTGATACCTTCAGCATTGGTACTTTCAGAAATAGCTACCCACATAATAAAAAATGCGATGATAAGTCTAGTTGTCTTTCTCATTACAGTCTCCTCCATATTAATAGATTAGAAGGATTATAGCATAGTGCCCATAGACTAAACGATTACACTTTTATTACAAGATGTTGTAAAATTATTAACATTGTATACAAGCTGTTCTGCTCAAAGAAAAAGCTCTCCTCATACTCGTTAAACAATTTGTTTGAGGAGAGACAACTATCTTGATAAGTAAAAAATAACTATAAATAAAAACAGATCATTTGTAGTGAATTTCGACAGTGTTAATTAACTCCTGTATTAATTCATCTGGTGCTTTGATCTCTAACATTTCTACCTTCTCTCTCATACTCTGCAAAATCTCGACAAGCTGTTCTGCATCTAACCCCTTCATACTTACACCTCTTTTATCTTCAATAAAACGTTGTTATTGTAGTATTTTACCATACAACCTATTAATTTTTTGTGAAAAATGGTAGAATATCTTTAATAAATGGAGGTGCACTTATTTTGATTCGAATGAAACAATTACTTTCAGGTGCTTTAACTTTAGGAATCCTTTTTACTTTTCAACCGGAAATACAAGCACAATCAGATATTGAAAACCATTGGGCGAAAGACACGATCGCAACTTGGATCGATAAAGGCTGGATCTCAGGTTATGATGAAGAAACATACCTTCCAAATAAACCTGTAACTCGCGCTGAATTTGTCACATTTATTAGCCGTAGCTTTAACCTTAGTGAACAATTTGATATTGATTATATAGACGTCAATAATACAGACTGGTTCTACGGTCAATTACAATTATCAGCACCATACATATCTGGATATGAGGACGGTTCGTTCCAACCAAACAAGACGATTACTCGCCAAGAAGGTGCAGTAATATTAGCTCGACTTATTTCTGCTGAACAGGCAAAGGGTCAAGAGCTAACTTTTAATGACATTGACTCTGTCAGCAGTTGGGCTAAACCAGCCATTCAACTAGTTGTATCAAATGGCTTAATGGGTGGCTATCCAGATGATACGTTCCAACCGAACCAACCAATTACGCGCGCTGAAGCAATCGTTACACTAAATCGTTCACAAAATTTTGTGAGCAAACATGTTCAAGAAGAAGTCCAAGAAAATGTTAACAATCAAGAAGAAGCACCAAATGAACCAGCAGTTGACGACTCTAATACAGATGCTGCAACTACACCTACAAACAACACTAGTTCTCCTGATGGAAATAAAGGAGACAATGATAGTTCAGATAGCTCAGAAAATGATGAAAAATTAGAAATACTAAGCGCCACTGTAAAAGTTGGCGGAACAAACTTAAAAGCCAAGAAAATCTCAGATGGTACGTTTGAAGTTAAGCTTCCTGATGATGATAAAGCAAAGTTCACTCATTTTACGATTAAAGGAACTGAAAACATTGATAGCCTCGAAGCATCTATTTATCCGGTTTCTAGAGAAATTGAATTTGAAAACGGTAAAGCAGAAATGAGTATTAGCAAACTTTTAGGCTCATTTGATAATGGGGGAGATGGTGTCTCCGTCCAAAAAATAAAAGAATCTATGGATGGAGATTCTTTCACTATTAAAGGTGAAGTAACTGGTACAAACGGTGAGACTAAACCATTAAAACTAATCCTTAAGAAATAACCAATTCTAAACTGCCTGGTTCTTATTCAATGAGAACCAGGTTTGATTTATTATGGAGGAATAATATATGAAGAAGATTCTACTTTCTCTCATGGCAGTGATTGCGATCACCTTAGGAATCCTTTGGTTTAATTACTCAAAAATTGAGATTGACTTAAACGATGCAGCTGTAAAAGAGATTACAGATTCAAATTTCGAAGTGAAACTGCCACTTGAGATTGAGGAAGAAACAACTGAACAGGAAATTGAAGACCCAGAAATAGAAAAGAAACAACCTACTACTAGTCAAGTTGATAGTACGCAAATAATAGATGATCATAATGAGTCAATTTCTGAATCAAATTCAAATAATGCTAAAGAAACAGAAGATAATTCGATAACTACAATAAAACAAAATAAAGTTACAGTTAATCAAATTAAAGGACGCTACATGCCTGTCTTTAAAGATCTTGAACGACAATCAAATGCCAAACTCGATCAGCTTCTTTCAGCAGCCTATCAAGAATATAAAACAAAGAAAAAGAATGGCGAAGAAATTTCTTATATGTACTTCTACAAAAAATATTCCTCTGCAGGACTTCAATTAGAATCGAACACAGACGCTGCTTTCCAGCAAATCTACAATGCTCTTGAGCAAGAACTTGATCAAGAAGGCTTCGATCGAGCTGAAGCAAAAGAGTTCAGAAATATATATGAACAAACGAAAAAAGAGCGCCGCAGTTCAATATTAAATAATGCAATGGGAAGTTTTTAAAAATTCTATATTCAAATAAGAATAACTCACCACCATTTGAAGTAACTCTTTCTTAGTGGTGAGTTATTTTTATTTTACATAAACTAGAACTAGACCATACTTGATCTAGCTCTTTTTGTTTAACATTTCTGCAACCTTTTGTTCTAACATATAGTAATAAAGACCTTAATATCCGTTAACATCTATTAACCTGGCTATAAAAAATGCCACAACTATATGACAAATACATGCTGCATATTCCCCAGTGAGATTATACAATTGTTTTAAGATATCAAGTAATCGTTCTATTCTTCTTAATTTTCGGGATTATAATGTGATACATCATAATTGCGACAATTAATCCAACTATTCCACCAAAGCAGTCCAACAATACATCTTCAATTAGTGGTGTTCGATTTTCAGTGAAGGATTGGTGATACTCATCTAATGCTGCATAAATACCTGTGACTAGTAATGCAATAAGACTCTTCATACCTAGTTTGAGAGCAGTAACATTTAACGCTCGAAAAATCAAAAAACATAACATAAAGAACACACTAAAATGTGCAAATTTGCGAATGAAAAATTCGATAAACTTTGTCGTTCCAAGTGCTTCAATACTAACTTCTTTATTTGCATAGTATACCTTAACATCCTCAAACCTCTTTGCAACTTGCTCTTCATCTATGTATTTCGACAATGTTGGTTTCAAATCTTGCTTCTCATACGGCTGAGCAGAAAAACTAAAAATAATGGCTGCCCCAATGAAGACTGGCAGCCAATAAATTACGATAGATTTCAATAAAATCCTCCTTATTTGATGTTCTATATAAGTTTGTTCTTTGTCAAATCATTATTATATGCTAAGTTTCTCACCCATTGATTAATCTTACCGTTCTTTATTTATCGATACATTAATGGTTACATTTTATAGAGAAGTATCACTTTGGAAACTATATTTCCACCTCATACTTATAGTTTCACCAATGAATTAGCTTGATTTTTTTCATGAATGTAATTCATGACAGATTCATGTAAATCTTCACGTTCTAATGCAAAGTCAATCGTTGCTTTAATAAAACCAAACTTATCACCGACATCATAACGATTTCCGTCGAAACGATACGCAAGCACAGCTTGATCTACATTTAACGTTTTAATTGCATCAGTCAATTGGATTTCGTCACCTGCACCCGGAGCTACATTTTCTAAAATAGGGAATATTTCTGGTCTTAATATGTAGCGCCCCATAATTGCATAGTTTGAAGGAGCTTCTTCTCTTAATGGTTTCTCTACTAAAGTTTGAACATTAATAATACCTTGCTCTAACGGTTCTCCCTTTGGCGCAATAATCCCATACTTCGATACATCTTCATCTTTCACTTCCTGTACACCAACAACAGAGGAATTATAACGTTCAAATACGTCAATCAATTGCTGCAAACATGGTTTTTCCGAACGGACAATATCATCACCTAACATAACTGCAAATGGTTCATCACCGATAAACTTACGCGCACACCAGATCGCATGACCAAGCCCTTTTGGTTCTTTTTGACGAATATAATGTATGTTCGCTAGATTAGAAATTTCCTGAACTTCGACTAAACGATCAATTTTATTTTTCTTTGCCAACGTCTCTTCTAGTTCATATGACTTATCAAAATGGTCTTCGATCGCCCGTTTGCCACGCCCGCTTACAATAATAATATCTTCTATTCCAGAAGCGACGGCCTCTTCAACGATGTATTGAATCGTTGGTTTATCAACAATCGGAAGCATTTCCTTAGGTTGTGCTTTCGTTGCAGGCAAAAACCGTGTTCCCAAACCTGCAGCTGGGATTATAGCCTTTTTCACTTTCATCTTACTAATCACCTTTCTACATATATCTATATCTTTTTTCCTATTATTGTATCATATTGTAGATTTCACAAGTAAAGTTTTTTATTAATTATGAATGACTAACTACCTCTTAATTTCTGATATGAGACTATATATGGCTTGATTCTCTTAACTCTGTATTCTAGAAATTAACAAATTAGATGTAACTACTAATTCATACATACCTGTCCTTATCTCCGCTCGAATGACGGGTCATTTTTCATCGACTGAAGGTAAAGTGGTCTTCATTAACAGTACCTCGAAATTGAACTTGGAACCATTTTCAACCATTAATTAACTCTTTCTCAATAGTCAGTGTCCCACCATAAATATGTTCAATGATCCTTTTTATATTAAAACGAAACACACCTATTGGATATACCTCATTTCCCTCATATGTAGTTAGTGGAATCAAGTTAGCATTCAGCTCTAGTTCTCTATAAATTCATTTTTATAAATAAAAAATACAATATTTTACATATTATTTCATTCCATTATATTTACCTATGAGTAGCCGATCCAAACTGGGTTATTCTAGCTATGAGTTCTACTTCTCTTAGCTTGATGACGAAGTGACAGTACGATATTAAATCAGTACAATGTTATATCTTTATCACTTCACCGAAGTTCAGGTGGGTTACTTAATAATCGTTCAATTCCTTCAATGATGTCACCAATATAAGTAAAGTCACGGTAAAGATCACTTTCAAAATCACCATTATTAAATACCTTAATTGGTTCACTTGCATAATACTTATTTACAAATCCAAAATAGCCCATATCTTGTCGACCCATTGAACCGTAAATTGTAAATAACCGAAACCCTATAGTCGGTATTTTATAAAGGTGACTATACGTATGAGCCATCAATTCATTGGATTTCTTTGTAGATGCATATATTGAAACTGGATTATTAACAAAATCTGTTTCCTCAAAAGGAACCTTTTTATTGGCTCCATAAACAGAACTAGATGATACATATACAAGATGGCCCACTGGATAATATCTACAAACCTCCAGATTATTATAAAAGCCAATAAAATTACTCTGGATATAGACCTTCGGGTTCTCTATCGAATACCGTACTCCAGCTTGAGTAGCTAAGTTTACTACTACATTGGGCTCGTAATTCCCAAAAACATCCATGACTATATCCTTATCTGATATGTCATCTTTAATAAAGGTAAACTTCTCATAAGGTTCCAGCTGGTTCAGTCGTTTGTGCTTAACTTTACACCATAGTAATTATTTACATTATCAATACCAATTACCCGGCAGACTTTTTCTAATAATTTCCTAGACAAATAGAAACCAATAATTCCATCTGCCCCTGTGATTAGGTATATTTTACTGACATCAAGAGTTTTGTAGTTCAAAATTCTTCGACTCCTTTATACCTTCTCTACTTGAAGGTCTTCTTATAATAGAGTGATATTCCACCTCTGCCTCTTCCATATCTCCCACATTATAAATATTTTTTCCGTCATATACTAATGGATTTCTCATTAATTTACTGTAGGCTTCAGGCGTTACAACTTTTATCTCTTTCCATTCAGTAAAGATAAAACAAACATTTGCAACTTCTAGAGCATGATCGATACTAGTAACATACATGATACTGCCAGTTCCATTTGGGCCTTCTGGGTAAGCTTCAGCAAAATTTTCCGATCCAACAAGATCATAAGCATAGATATTCGTGCCCTGTTCCAATAATAAAGGTACATTTTGAAGGGATGCTGCTTCCCTTAGGTCATCATAAAAGTCAAGCCTAATACTGCTACTTTAAGACCGTTAAAGTTAATCAGCCTTTTACTAGCTTTCTTGTATAACATAGTCTTTTGCTTTCTGTTTACATCGATAGCAGCCTTAATAATTTTAAGCTCATATCCGTTTTGTCTAGCAATGTATTCCTGTGCCTTTGTATCTTTAGGGAAGCATCCCCCGCCAAAGCCAATCCCTACATTTGGAAATTTACTACCAATTCGTTCGTTAAAACTCATTCCTTTAACAACATCTTGAATATCTGCACCGACTATTTCACAAAGGTTAGCAATATCATTCATATAGGAAATCTTAAGAGCAAGGAAGTCATTTGATGCATACTTAATCATTTCAGCAGAGCGTCTGTTTACAGAGACAGTAGATAAATGAAATGGCTCATAGATTTTCATAAGTAGGTCTTCAGCCCATTTGCTTTCTGTCCCAATGATAATTCTCTCTGCATGGAGTGTATCATTTACTGCTGAACCTTTTGCTAGGAATTCTGGATTGGAATAATCTACTTCTACTTTCACATCATTGATTACAAAATCCTGAATAAACTGTTCTACTTTATCATTTGTACCAACCGAGACAGTTGATTTAACAACTACTAGCGCCGTGAGGAAGTATGGATAAAAATACGCAAAATATAAATTTAAATACCAGAGTTTCTACTATTATCTAGAGCGGTTTTCCTTGCTCTGCTCCACTCTATCTCCTCAATAATTTTTTTTAATGAGAATTTCACTCTATAAAACGCAAAAAATGACCTACCTCCCTGAATTGAGAGATAAGCCTGATTGATCGTTTTTCTTCTATAATAATGAGCCTTTTTCCTAGAAACTATATCCGTTATGAAACTTGTTTAGTATACCTGCATTTCGGGAAGTTGCTGCAACCGTAGAATGATCCGTACTTCCCCTTCTTCATAGTTAACCCACCACCACACTTGGGGCATACATTTTGTTGAGTATCTTCTTTTTCTTTCCGCACCTTTTCTTTACGGTTATTTTTTATATCTGAAACATGCTTTTTCTTAACCTGTTTCTTCTTGTTCTTATCTGTAATGATTAAACCTTCAAGTGCTCTATTGATTTCTTGTAACTCAGAAGAATTGATCCTTTGAACATTCCACTCCTTGATGACTTTTGTTAATTGTGGAAATTGGATAACCCTAGCTGATGTAAAGTCTTCTTTGAACTTTAAAGTAGAGTTTTGAGAGAAGGCAATAATAGAATATATAAACTCAAAATCTTCTTTATCTATGTATTTATTGATTGCTTGTATATGACCATAATTTTGCCAGAGTGGATTGAACAATTTTTCTTTTCGTTTATAGATTGTCTGAGTCCAATATCTCTGATTTTCCTTCCCAAATATCCATCCTTGATAATGCTTCGTTTCAATTACAAAGATTCCATACGGTGATGTAACTACATGATCCACTTGGGTAGTTCCACCATCACCATTTGGCACATAAAGATCGTGGTAGATTTTATAATTCGTTCCTAGTTTATTTAGTTCTTTATTTACATACCACTCTCCTATCGCACCTTTAATAACTGGATACCTTAACTTCAACATGATGATTCCAGCTAAAAGTAAGAGAGCGAATATTATCGGGGCTAAGAAAAACAGTATTGGTAAAAGTACAATAATGGCTAGTATTATGATTATCTCTTTTTTCATGCTAAGCACTCCTTTACAATTTAGATTTTAAATTATTCACTTCATAATTTTACCATTAAATTAATGGATTTACATTTAGGGAATTTGTCATAGAAATAAAAAAGAGCTCACCACCAATGTGATATGCTCCCCTTCCTCGCCTTTTAGATATGGCCCTTCACTTATTAGCCAACGGGAAGGGTGGTTTGGTAACCAAAATTACAAAAAATATTTTTTAAGCTTGTCCAACACCTTTTTATGCCGTTTCACCACAGCTACATGAGAGATGTTTTCCTCCTTTGCTACCTCTCTTACTGTTAAATCTTTATAGTAGAGAGCCTTAATGAGCTCTTGTTCCTTTTCATTCAGGTCAGCCATCGCTTCTTGTAAAATCAACATTGTTGCTTTATCACAGAGAATATCTTCTATCATTTGTTCATCTTCAAAATCAGCTCCTAGTTCAATTAAACGATTGATTGAATCTTCTTTGCTTGGGATAAAATCAACCGTTTCTGCTTCAGGGTCAACAGCTATCCGTCCAACCTTGATATCCTGTTCCAGGTACCTTTGACGTCGAACCATTCGGTAATACTCCTTGTAAATCTCTCCGCTTACTGCCACCTGCTCCTTGCCGACTTTGATAAAAAACTCGCTCATTCTCTTTTCCTCCCATGGCACGGCAGGGAGCCGTAGGGAAAAAGAGACAAAAAAATAAGCCGGACACAGAACACCCAAACTGCATTAATATGCAGGGCGTACTATGTCCGGCTTATAGGTAGTTCACACCACGACTCCATTGCTCGGTACCGATTATTTTTGATTCAATGTGCATTCACTTGCTAGATGATCATTTCTTCTCAAAACATCAGATCATCCGGCATGGGTAATGCATACGATTCCTCGCTCGGTATTATCGTGGTATGAACTTTTGGCAAAAAATTAAAAAGGTCCAGGTATATCAGTTATACTGGTTTCCCGGACCTTAAGGTAGAATTGATTTGCAACTCATGGCGAATTGTTATCTCCTTTTCGTCTCGTTATTGGTTTTCCACTAACTTTTTTAAATTCACCTGTTGCGAGTTCAACTTCCCAAACCCGCTTACATCTAGCACACTTCGTTTGTACGGGACCAGCGGCTTCATTTCCTTTATCCAGTAATCTGTAACCACATGCAGGACATTCAACTCGCATAATATTAGCTTCTATCATTTGTATTCCTCCCAACTGTGTTGAAGCTCTTTCATATTAGTTGTTATTTCAATATTAATATTTCAAATTAGAACATATGTTCTGTATAGAGCAAAAAAAATAAACCCTCCGAACATTTATAGCTCAGAGGGCATATCACGTATCCAAACAACTATTATTAAATTAACGTACTAAAGTAAAAGCACATAAAAATACACCCGCCAAGCCTAGTGTAAAGGTCTCAGCGAGCAATAACTTTATTTTGAGTCAACTTAATCTTCATAATTCTTCTCAAAACTCCAAGCATCTCTGCACATGGTGATAATATCATGTTTAGCTGTCCAACCAAGCTCTCTCTTAGCTTTTGAAGCATCAGCATAACATGAAGCAATATCTCCAGGTCTACGATCTACTATTTCATAAGGAACTTTAATACTATTAGCTTCTTCAAAAGCTTTCACTAACTCTAGTACACTAGTACCTTGACCAGTTCCCAAATTATAAACATGAGCACCTTCTTTAAGATTATCTAAAGCTGCAACATGGCCCTCTGCCAAATCCAACACATGTATATAGTCTCTTACACCTGTACCGTCTACTGTAGGATAGTCGTTACCAAAAACTCGAAGTTTCTCTAATTTACCTTTGGCAACCTTAGTAACATAAGGCATAAGGTTATTAGGTATACCATTAGGTGCTTCACCAATCAAGCCACTTTCATGGGCTCCGACTGGATTAAAATATCTTAGAAGAGCAACTGAAAATTCAGGGTTTGCATTAGCTATATCAGTAAGAATTCGCTCACTCATAGCTTTCGTCTCACCATAAGGATTAGTAGTTGGTAACAGGTCCATAGTCTCAACGAAAGGTACTATATTATCTCCGTAAACTGTTGCTGATGAACTGAACACAAAACGATTTACACCATATTTCTGGCAAGCTTTAGCAAGGATCATAGTGCTAACTATATTGTTATAATAATAAGTTAATGGTATGTCTACTGATTCACCTACCGCTTTTAAGCCCGCAAAATGAATAACACCATCTACTTTATAATTATTAAAAATAACATCAACAGCTTGTTCCTCCGTTACATCAATTTCCAAAAAAGTTACTTCATTTTCTGCAATGTTTATAATTTTGTCAATAGTATCACGCCTACTATTACACAGGTTATCAGCAATTATAACTGAATGCCCTGCTTCTAATAATGCAATACATGTATGTGAACCTATATATCCGGCCCCTCCAGTTACTAGAATTTTCATAGTTATACCTCCGCTCCTATGAGTTACCTCTGCTCATAATAGTCCACATACCAATCCGCAAATTTCTGCAACCCTTTCTCTATCGAAGTCTCTGGTTTGAAACCAACAGCTTTTTGTAACAAATCTGTTGAAGCAAAAGTAGCTGGAACATCACCGGGTTTAATTGGTTCAAATGTTTTCTCAAACAATACTTCTTTACCTAATGCATTACTCAATGCTTTTTCAAGTGTTTCAATGAATACCATTAATTTTTCTGGACTATTATTTCCGATATTATATACACTATGTTGAACTTCCCCTTCAGGGGGATTACTTAATAGACGCACTATTCCTTCAATAATATCGTCTATATAAGTAAAGTCACGATATAGATCATTTTCAAAATCACCGTTATTGAATATTTTAATTGGCTCACCAGCAAAATATTTATCAGTGAACCCAAAGTAAGCCATATCCGGTCTCCCCATAGGACCATAGACTGTAAAGAAACGTAGACCTGTTGCTGGAATTTTATAAAGGTGACTGTAAGTATGTGCCATTAATTCGTTTGATTTCTTGGTAGAGGCATAAAGTGAAACTGGATTATCAACAAAATCTGATTCTTCAAAAGGAACCTTTTTATTTGCTCCATAAACAGAACTAGAAGACGCATATACACAGTGTTCTACTGGATAATACCTACATGCTTCAAGTATATTATAAAAACCAATGATATTACTTTGAATATAAACATCTGGATTCTCTATTGAATAGCGAACACCAGCTTGAGCTGCCATATTCACAACTACATTAGGCTTGTATTTTTCAAAGGTCCCCATTATCAATTCTTTGTTAGATATATCACCTTTTATGAAAGTAAACTTTTCATGAGGCTCGAGTTGATTCAAACGAGTGTATTTAAGGTTTACATCATAGTAATCATTGATATTATCAACACCAATAACTCGGCATCCCTGTCCTATTAACTTCTTTGATAAGTAGAAACCTATGAAACCTGCTGCACCAGTGATCAGGTATGTTTTGCTAGGATCAAAAGTTTTGTAATTCAAGTTTCTTCGACTCCTTTATACCTTCTCTAGTTGCTGGTCTTCTTCCAATTGAATGATATTCTACTCCTGCTTCTTGCATCTCTTCTACACTATAAATATTTCTACCGTCATAAACTAAAGGGGTTCTCATCAACTTTTTATAAACTTCAGGTGTTACTGCTTTTACATCTCCCCATTCAGTAAAGATGAAACAGACATTCGCACCTTCTAATGCCTGTTCGATATTCGCAACATATGTGATACTACCTTTACCATTTTTACCTTCCGGATGAACTTTAGCAAAGTTCTCTGCTCCCACAGGATCAAAAGCATAGATATCTGCACCTTGCTCTAATAATAATGGCACATTTTCAAGAGAAGCTGCTTCTCTTAAATCGTCCGTTCCAGGCTTAAAGGTTAGACCTAACACAGCAACTTTTAAACCGTTAAATGTAATTAGTCTTTTACTAGCTTTCTTATATAACATAGTTTTCTGTTCTTTATTGACATCAATGGCGGCTTTAACAGTTTTAAGTTCATATCCACTTTGTTTAGCAATATAGTCTAATGCTTTTGTATCCTTCGGAAAACAAGAACCACCAAAACCAATTCCTGCATTTAAGAATTTACTACCGATTCGCTCATCATAACTCATGCCTTTTGCAACATCCTGAACATCAGCCCCAACAAGTTCACAAAGATTTGCAATATCATTCATATATGAAATCTTAAGAGCAAGGAAATCATTAGATGCATACTTAATCATTTCAGCTGATCTGCGATTTACTGAAACAATTGGCAAGCGAAACGGAGCGTAAATTTCCGTTAACCGTTCTTCAGCCCATTTACTTTCTGTACCTATTATAATTCTTTCAGCATGTAGTGTATCATGTACAGCAGACCCCTGTGCCAAGAATTCAGGGTTAGATGCTACTTCTATTTTCACATCATTAACTAGAAAGTCATGAATAAACTGCTCAACTTTATCATTTGTTCCTACTGGAACTGTAGATTTAACAACCACGAGGCAATCTTTCTCTACACTTTCAGCAATTTGTCTTGCAACAGTTGCAATGTATGATAAATTTGCAGAGCCATCCGGTTGCTCTGGAGTACCTACACCAATAAAAATTGCATCAGCATCTTTATATGCTGATTCATAATCCGTTGTATAATCTATTCTTCCAGAAGCATAATTCTTTTTCATCAACTCTTCCAAACCTGTTTCAAAGATTGGGGAAACGCCAGATCTCATGATTTGTACCTTTTCTTCATCAATATCTACACAGGTTACATGATGGCCAACTTCAGCAAAACACACACCTGCCACCAGGCCAACATAACCAGTTCCCGCTACTGCAATTTTGTACATTTTTAAACATCCTTTACTCTTTATTTAAAATACTTTGTATTAAATATAGAATTACCTTTGAACTAGAAACCATCCATTTAATAGATCTTCTCTGTTATAATAAAAGCGGTCATTATCTTCATATCTAGTGACTGTTCCACCAGCTGCTTCTACAATAGCCTGTCCAGCTCCTGTATCCCATTCCATTGTCGGTGCATATCTTGGATAGTAGTCTGCTTTTCCTTCTGCAATCAGACAGAATTTTAAAGAACTACCTGATGAAACAACTTCTACTTCTCCATACATTGCTTCTAATTCTTTAATATAGGCTTCTGTTTCCTCTGACATGTGGGAACGACTAGCAACAGCACGTTTTACTTGACGATTACCTTGTTCAGGTAAGCCGAAACTTTTTTGAAGTAACTCTTCTTCATTTGATACTTCTGCCTTTGAAGCATTCTCTAACTTATATGCACCTTCTCCAACACGGCCAAAGTAAAACACATCCAATGCCGGTGCATAAATTATACCAATTGAAGGATACTTCCCTTCAATTAATGCAATATTTACGGTAAACTCTCCATTTTTCTTAATAAATTCTTTTGTGCCATCAAGTGGATCTACCAACCAAAATTGCTTCCACTCACGGCGCTCACTGTAAGACATTTCTTTTCCTTCTTCACTCAATACAGGTATGGTAGAATCAATTGCTTTTAAACCCCTCTTGATAGTATTGTGTGAACGTTGATCTGCTTGCGTTAAAGGGGAATTATCATCTTTCACTTCTACAACGAAATCTTGTGCATAAACGTCTAAAATCTCTTTCCCAGCCTCTAATGAGATTTGAAATAGATCGTACAAATTTAAATTCTTCATCTATTTGTAACCGCCCTTTTCTGAAATTAGAATCTCTTTTGGCTAAAACCATACGAAGTTAACAATCACTACCGTTACAAACATAACAATTATGCTTAACGGTGTACCGACTTTTACATAATCCTTAAATTTATATCCTCCTGGTCCGTATACAATCAAATTCGTTTGATAACCAATTGGTGTTATAAAACTAGCTGATGCAGCAATAGAAATTATGACTGCAAACCCCATATATGGAACATTCAATGAAGTTGCTAATTCTAATCCAATAGGTAGCATCAAGACTGCAGCTGCACTATTCGTTATCAATTCTGTAAAAATATTAGTTAGTAAATAGATTAATAAAAGGATAGCAATTATACCTAACGGTTGTCCCAATGATAATAACCCTTTCGCCATCCATGCAGCTAATCCACTTTTGGTCATAGCTGCACCGACGCCAAATGCACTAGCAATTAACAGTAATACATTAAATTGAATATATTTCTTCGCTTCTTCAGGTGTAATCATTTTTGTAACTATTAATAAAAAGACAGCCAAAGTCATAGCCTTAAACATACTTAACCAGCCAATGGTTACTAGTAGAATCATCGAAACTAAGAGACCAATAGAGAACCAGCCTTTTTTCCTGCTATCATTTAGGCTAGTTGGTGTAGCTAAAGAAGAAACAACATAAAAATCACTGGATTGTTGATAATTACGGATAAAGTCCGAACCCGCAAGTAGTAATAATGCATCCCCAGGTCGAAGAACTATATCTCCAACTTTACTTTTTATCCGCTCATTGTTTCGGTGAACCGCTAGGACTCCTGCATCAAACCTTGAGCGAAATTGTGATTGTTTAATTGATTTATCCAATAGTGTAGACTGATGCGAAACAACCGCTTCTACTAATTGTGTATTACCATTCTTTAAATCTTCAAGCTCAAGATCAGAACCAGTTTCAAGAGCTAATCCTTTTGTGTTTTGGAGATCTGCTATTGTAGATATTAATCCAGTGAAGATTAGACGATCCCCTTCTTGTATGATTGTCGTGGAACGGACAGGTGATATTCTTTCTTTTCCACGAATTATTTCTATTAAATATAGGCCGTTAAGCTCCCTTAAACCAGCTCTTTGAACAGATTGATTTATATATGGAAACCCTTGTTGAACCGTCATTTCTGCTATATATTCTTTTGAATCAGCTGTTACTTGTTCTCGAAACCCTAAGTGATTAGGAAGCAACTGATACCCAAAGGTAAATAGATATAATAGACCTATCATTGTAATTGGAATCCCGACAATTGCTAGTTGAAACAACGAAAAACCTTCCAAACCAAAATCTAATAACATACCATGTACAACTAAATTAGTAGAGGTACCCATTAAAGTTATTGTACCTCCCAAAATAGTTACATATGATAAAGGAATTAAGAACTTTGAAGGGGCAATCCCCCGTTCTTCACACCAATTCTTAATTACAGGAGTAAATGCTACAACAATTGGTGTATTGTTAAGAAATGCTGAAAAGAAAGGAATTGGCAAGAAGAAACGAAACATCGAGCCTCGTACACTTTTACTTTTATTTAACCATTGCTTCATGACTTGATCTATAATTCCGTGTTTTTGTACCGCCCCTGCCACAATAAACAATAACGCAATCGTCAACATACCTTGATTGGAGAATCCTTTTAATACTTCTTCTGGAGTTAATAACCCTGTTATTAAAAATATAACAACAACTGAAAAAACAACCATGTCGGGACGTGCCAATTCTAATAACAATGCAGTCAACATGGCTATTATCATAACCAATACGAATATCATTTCTAGTGACATGGAGAGGCCTTCCTTTCATAAAACACAAAATCACTTATTAACAAAGAAAGCTACTACCAATTAAAAAGTAGTAGCTTCTTAAAAACTCTAATTCCAAAGTTTCATAATTTCCTTCACAACATAATCTGTTGCTTCTTCTAACGTGTACTTACTTGTATCGATCTCAATTTCTGGATTTTCTGGCGCTTCGTATGGACTAGAAATACCAGTAAAGTTTGGAATCTCACCAGTTCGAGCTTTTTTATATAAACCTTTCACATCACGTTTTTCACACTCTTCAAGTGGTGTGCTCACATAGATTTCAATATATTCTTTACCAATGACCTCTCTCGCACTTTGACGATCACTGTCATATGGTGAAATGAAGGATGTCAGAGTAATCAAACCTGCATCATTCATCAGCTTTGCCACTTCAGCAATACGACGAATATTTTCAACACGATCACTTTCTTTAAAACCTAAGTTTTTGTTCAAGCCATGACGTACATTGTCACCATCTAGGAGCATAGTATGGTGTCCTAGAGAAACTAATCGTTTTTCAACAGCATTAGCAAGTGTCGATTTTCCTGAACCTGAAAGACCTGTGAACCAAAGTGTCAATGGTTTTTGTCCCTTTTGTTGGGAACGAATCTCTCTTGTAATGTCAGTTTCTTGCCATATAACATTTGTTGAACGACGAAGTGAATGCTCAATTACACCACAAGCTGAAGTCATATTTGACACACGGTCGATTAAAATCAGTCCACCAAGTGCCTCATTATTTTCAAAAGTATCAAATACCATATTTTCTGATAAGGAAATATCACATTCTACTAGTTCATTTTTGAAAGCTTTATCAGCTGGAATATGCTCCCCACTGTTAATATCAATCTTATGCTTAATGGACATCACAGTACCAGGAAGAACTTTTGTTCCTACTTTTACTAGGTAGTTTCGACCTGGTATAAGCTTGGTATCATCCATCCACAAAATCGTAGCCGTAAACATATCAGTTACTTGTATATTGCTTGAAGTCGTTAACACATTCCCACGAGACACGTCCACTTCGCGGTCTAATTGTATGGTTACAGGCTGTCCAACAATCGCGGATTCCAATTCTTTATCTGCCACCAATATACTTTTCACCTTTGCTTTTTCATTACTTGGAAGCGTAGTGATGTCGTCACCTACTGAAATGGTTCCTGCCTCTATTTGACCTTGGAAACCACGGAATGTATGGTTTGGACGGCTTACACGCTGAACTGGAAGAATAAAGCTATCATGTTGCTCTTTCGTAACATCCACACTTTCTAAATATGGTAACAATGGTAAGCCATCATACCAAAGTGTGTTTTCTGACTTTTTTGTAATGTTATCCCCTTCAGTAGCTGAAACCGGAATCACTTGAATACTTTCAAGATTAAAGCCATGCGTTAATTGTAAGAAATCCTTTTTGATTTCTTCAAAACGCTTTTGGTCAAACTCTATTAAGTCCATTTTGTTTACAGCTAAAACAAGGTGTTTAATCCCCATTAAAGCACAAATACGAGCATGGCGTTTTGTCTGAGTAATAACACCCTTTGTTGCATCAACTAGAATAATAGCTAATTCTGCAAACGAAGCTCCTACTGCCATGTTACGTGTATATTCTTCATGTCCTGGTGTATCGGCAACGATAAAGGAACGATTATCCGTCGTAAAATAACGGTACGCTACATCAATTGTGATCCCTTGCTCCCTTTCCGCCATTAATCCATCAAGAAGAAGGGAATAATCAATTTCTCCTCCACGACTTCCAACTTTACTATCAAGCTCTAAAGCCTGCTCTTGATCAGCGAATAATAGTTTTGCGTCATAAAGCATATGTCCAATTAATGTTGATTTTCCGTCATCTACACTTCCACACGTTATAAATTTTAATAGACTTTTCATTTTAGAAATACCCCTCTCGCTTACGTCTTTCCATACTGCCAGCAGCTTCTTGGTCAATCACTCGACTGGTTCTTTCAGATGAGGTCGCTCCAAGTGTTTCTTCAATGATTTCATCTAAAGTCTCTGCTTCGGATTCAACACCACCAGTAAGAGGGTAACAACCTAATGTTCGGAAACGAACCTTCTTCATGACCACTTCTTCACCAGGTTCTAATTTCATACGATCATCGTCCACCATTACGATGTTGCCTTCACGATAGACAACCGGTCTTTCTTTAGCAAAATATAACGGTACTATATCAATATTTTCTTTGCGAATGTATTGCCAGATATCTTTTTCAGTCCAATTAGAGAGTGGGAAGACACGCATACTTTCACCTTTGTTGATTCTTGTGTTATAAAGTTTCCACATTTCAGGCTTTTGATTTTTGGGGTCCCAGGCATGATTTTTATTACGGAAAGAGAAAATACGTTCTTTAGCACGTGATTTTTCTTCATCACGTCTTCCGCCACCAAAAGCAGCATCGAACCCATATTTATCCAACCCTTGTTTTAGTGCTTGAGTTTTCATTATATCTGTATAAGCTGATCCGTGGTCAAATGGGTTAATACCTTGTTCTACTGCTTCGTTATTTATTTCTTCTATCATTTCTATCCCAAGTTCTTTTGCTTTACGATCACGGAATTCAATCATTTCTTTAAACTTCCATGTAGTATTTACATGCATGAAAGGAAATGGGGGTTTTTCCGGATAAAAAGCTTTCATTGCTAAATGAAGCATAACAGAGCTATCCTTTCCAATTGAATAAAGCATAACTGGATTTTCACATTCTGCAGCTACTTCACGAATAATATAAATTGCTTCAGCCTCAAGTTGATCGAGGTGTGTTAGTTCTTTCATCGATGATTTCCTCCTCATTATCTTTATATTAAACTTGCGTTAATAGAAATGTTTTTCATTATTTCTTATTTATTTTCTTAGTAATTGAACGTATAACCATTTTATCCTCAGTATCTAATCCAAAAATATAATAAATTAATCCAGATAAAAGTACTAAAAGGAGAGATAATAATATAAACTCACTATACCAAGACAAAGTTAATAGACTCTTTAGCCATTGGGTAACTAAGAGTGAGAATACAATAGAACAAATAAGTTTAATATAATTTAGATTATAGGGGTGAAGTCTATGTTTCCTGTAAACTAGGAGTAATTTAACTATATTTGCTATAGCCACAGATACTAGAGAAGCGAGTGCTGCCCCTTCTATTCCGTATAATGGTATCAACAATAAATTCAGTGTGACATTTATAAAAACTACTAAAAAGTTAAGATACATTTCATAATGAGGATTACCAGTCATTATAAGAATATATCCAGCCGATCCCACACCAGCATTTACAATTTGACCAATCCCCACTAAAACCAATGCAGTAGATCCTGCTATAAACTCTTTACCGAATATATGCATAATATCCTGACCAAACAGTAATATTACAGAAAAAGTAATTAAATTTACTCCAACTACCCATTTGGTTATTGCCTTATACATCGAACTTAATGTTGCTAAATCATTTCTATGGTATAGAGATGATATTGTGGGGGCAAACATAGTATTAAATGCTACTAAAATGAAACTGCTTAATGTTCCGATCTTTAAAGCTATGTCATAAATCCCTACTTGGGTTTCATTTAGAAAATAACCAATCATTAAGCTATCCGTTCTTTGGCTAATTACTGCTAGAAACCCTGTTAACAATAATGGAAGTGAAAACTTCAACAATTCCTTATAATGTTTTAAAGGATTTAAACTAAACTTACTTAGAAGCCCTAACCTATAGACGGTTGTTAATAAGTATAATGTGCCAAATATCAATGAACAATAAAACGCAATAGCTAAACTATATAATTGTGATCCTAGTATAATAGCAATTATGAGTACTATTATTTTAGTTATTGGTACTAAAATATCTTGATTAAAAACATAAAACTTGATTTTTTTTATTCCCCGGAAAACCCCTTGTGAAAGTTGACCTAAAGCAATAAATAATATTAAAGGCGCCATCAATTTAAGTAAATGTTCTAATTGCGGGCTGTTTAATAATTTCGCAGCTATAAAGTTACTATTAAAATATATTAAAGTTATAACTATTAAACTTAATGAAAATACCAAAAAGTAACTAAAAGTAATAAGGTTATTTCTTTGAGCTTTTTCCTCATTATCATCAAATTTAGGGATAAAATATACTAAACCTTGCTGTAGCCCCACTAAGACTAACACCGGGAAAAAGCTTATAAAATTAAAAACGAACATAAATTTCCCATAAATTTCTGCACCTAAAAATCGAGCAGCAAGAAAATTTAAAAACAAACCAAAAATAAGCGCAATTATTTTCCCGGTAAATACCATACCCGATTGTTTTGTAACAGTAGATAATTCTTTATTCATCATATACGTCCCATAATTAGTTATTTAATAAAATCGATACAAACAAATTTCTATATAATTGCACAGGATATATTAGCTTGTAATCTTATTCATATTTTTATTTCTATTTTCTTTTTTATTTAAATACTCAATAAGAATGTTATACTCTTCTTCGTAACCAAATTTTTCTATTTCATTGGCGTATTTCTTGCGAACCATTCTTGCAGTATCTATATTATAATAATCCATCCAATTCCTTTTACCAGTATTATTAAAGTGTGGTAAATCTCTTAAGTTATACTGATCTTTAATATCTTTAAAATCTTCGGTTAGATTTTCATATTTACCAATAAAGTCAACACGACTCTTTCCTTTGCGGTCATATATTAAATTATACTGGGACTGGAAATGTCTATCTGCTAAATGATCTGGTAATTTTACGACTTTCCTTACAAAATCTTCAAATCCATTATCTTTTTTTATATAACCAAACAAATACTCATCAAAGTGTAATTTTTGTTTTCCCATCTTTTTATCTTTCCTATACTTACTCTCATAGCATGAAACTAATCTATCGAAAGGATTCCTCACAAAGGTGAATTTAAAATAGTTACTTTCTTCTTCAGTATAGTACTCTCTTCTTAAATTTTTAATTTTGTTGTGAATACTATAGTCATCAGGAATGCTTTCGTCAATAAACGTACTTTTTATGGAAGAACACGCAACCTTTGAATTGTTTAGATAGATGATACTCTTATTAGGAACAATAATGTATTCTGTTTTTTCAAGCTTTTTATATCTGATCAAGTTAATCATGTCAAAAAAGACAAACCGATAAAAATACCTTGCTACAGTATATAATTTTGGGCTTTTCATTAATATTTTCTTTATTTTAGCCTTCATATTTATCACCTTTATTAGTTTTAATTTTTAATAGTATTGATAAGAAAGAAGCGGTTAGATCTATACCTACTAAATTATTCAATATGTTGATTACTCTGAACTTTGCACTGTTCATATACTTAAACAAATGTAGATTTTGAAATATTAACTGTTTAGCTTTATTTTTATACTCTTCTGTAGCAATACTCTTATATAGAATTAAACTTCTAATAATAAAAGATCCAAAATAACTTTTCATAGTATTTTTTAATTCAATATTATCGAAGTTTTGGTCCGTGTACTTAATCATCCAGTTAGCAATACTTAATAAATCATTAATTCTTTTCACTAACTTACTCTCATCTTGAGTGGTCATTATAGACTCTGGTCTATAACGTCTCATATAAAATTTCTCATTAAAAACATAAACTTTTTGGGTATTTGCAATAACTTTTGGAGTCCATTCTTCATCCTCATGATAAATGCCCATCTTAAATTCAAGGCCGTTTGTGTCTATAACTTCTTTTTTATATACCTTTGTTGCTGCTGAACTGGCATAACTTTTACTCTTGTATAACTGTAATAAAACACCCTGGTTATCCATATTAACAACATCGCTATTCGTTATATTTAACCTTTTATCTTTTATATACATTCCAATGTTATCCTGACTTTCATCTAGAAAACCAGTATACGACCCATATATCAAATCACAATTGGTTGTTCGAAATATGTTTATAAACTTTTCAACTACCTCTTCATTATAAAGATAATCATCACTATCAAGAAACATAACATATTTTCCTCTTGCATTCTCCAATCCTACATTTCTTGCTGATGATAAGCCTCCATTTGTTTTGGAAATCAAGTTTATTCTCGTATCACTTTTTTTATATTGCTTACAAATTTCTAAACTTTTATCTTGAGAGCCATCATTTACTAGAATTATATCTAAATTTTTGTATGTCTGATTAATTACACTATTAATACATTCTTCTAAATACTTTTCTACGTTATAAATCGGAATAATTATCGTAAATAATTCCATCATATGTCCCACCTTTACTTTCAGGAGCTTCTTTCTTGCGTCTTTCTACTCTGTTATTAAAAAATATTATTAGTAAATATATCGGTAATCCCATATAAAATATTGCTCTTATATTCCCAAGGAAAGTATCTCTAATATAGAATAACGATGAATTAAAAAATATTAAAACAAAGCATGCAATCGCTGGATAATACTTTACAGTAGTTTTATTCAATAAACCTAAAATCTTTGATATAAATGCTCCTAGAAAGATAAAGATAAAGAAGCCCCACCAAGCAAAGTTTAAATATGACTCAGCGGCTAGAGAAAACCCGGGACCAAAAGATAACCCCAAACGAAATTTTAACCATTGTCCTAAAGAAGCAACCTGAGCAGCAGGGTGAAGATCCCAAAATCCTAGATTGGGAACAATAGAGAGTAATGAGTATAAGTAAGTTGTACCATTTCTTAATGGCTCTCCACTATCAACAAAACCCATGATGGCAATTGTTGGCATCATTGAACTTCCCAACTCACTAATTAGTTCTGTTATAAAATTATTATTAAAACTGTTTATCATCATATATTCAAAATAATCAAAAACAGTTCTACCTTCCATGTTTCTAATATCAGCTATAGTTGTTAGTAAAGAAAGAAGTACAACCCCTGAAACAATGTATTTCAAACTCTGCTTGAGTGATATTTTCCGAATAAAATAGTGTTGAATTAAGACTAATGCCAGTATAAACACGATAGCATCGTTTCTCTCGCCAATATACAATATTGAAAAAATCACCATACCACTAATTACCTGAACAACCGTTCTTAAAACTTTACTATTTCTTACTGCTATTGTTAAACATAGTAAGCTTGGGATAAAATATAAGGACATTTTCCCCATTAAACTGTTTAAGCCTGTTTGTGCATCAAGTCGAGAGACTCCGCTATATCCATACATCTTTACTAGTATTAATGACTGAAACATGCCATATATATATGGTATCACTGAAACAATAAATAATGATATTCCCGTAGCAAGTATTGCTTTATCACTTATGGACTTTTCTCCCAATTTTTTTAACCGAGGTTCATCTTTTAGCTTATTTACTTTATAAAATAATAAACCACCTAAATGAAAACTAGCTAGACACAAAAACGAATAAACCTGTGCCTCAAAAAGGTTGTTCTCATTGATAAAACTATATCTAAGAATTAAATCCCTTTCCGGAGTAACTAAATCGAAAGGAATCAATAAGCTTTGACCATAAAAAAATAAATACAGCACTCCTAGATAGAAGGTATATGCCGTAATAAACTCTCCTGTAATAATACGCCATGTAATAAAACTTATTATTAATAAACCCCAGCCTAAGATACCCATGAGTTCAAGGTTAACTTCTTCAGGGAGCCCAAACGCAAATGCGATAATAAACGCAAATACTATATATGCTAAATAAATAAATATGCCCTTAATTTTATTAACGTTTATCTTCATAAAGCATTATCACCTTTGCTGAATTTAACTTTATATGCTAACCATCCTAAAGGAAAACAAAATAAAGTAATAATCTTGTGAGGGGACTTTAAGATATATTCTTTTTCCCTACTAAGAATACAACCAGCAATATACATTATTCCGTGTTTTACTTTAGCAACAAAACCTTTTGCTAATTCATAAGACTGTCGCTTAACCAAGGTGTACCCTTTCGGATTTCTCTTAATAACCCTAAGTTTATTTCGAGTTAATCCATCAGAAAGGTACTCACAAACACATAGATTTTCTTGCGAAATCTTAAATTTGTAGTTTCTATTAACTTCTCTAGCGATATATTCAGGTGATATGAACTTTTCTCCTTCTACTATTGGAAATCTATACTTTGAGAGAATTTTCATTTTATAAAACTGAATGAACTCTGATCGTATTCTAAATTTATCTGTTATATCCATGACGGTTGCTTCGTCTACTTTGTCTGGTATTCTTTTACCGCCTAAAACTTCACCGCTATCAGAGTTTCTAAGAGCCATAACACCACATATTTTTTCATTCTCAATAGTTTTTTTCAGTTGATCCAGCGCTAATTCAATTGCGTGAATAGTAAATGTATCATCTGAGTCTAAGCAAACAAAATATTCGGTATCAACATGATTTAGAGCCATGTTGAGTGCAGATGCTTTTCCACCATTCTCTTTCTTGAGATAGATAATAGTAATTTCTTTTTCTGCTATCCACTTTTCAACTAATTCTTGAGTATTATCTGTTGATCCGTCATCAATGATCATCCAAACAAATGATTTGCTAGTTTGTAATTTTAAAGACTTGTAACAGTTTCCCAATATATAAGCTCTATTATAAGTAGGTGTTACAACTGTGATAATATCTTTTTTGAACATATCCCAATCTCCTAAAGTAAGTCATTAATTTCTTCAATATAAGCATTAATAACAATCTGCCTATCGAATTCTCTTTCAACTTTATTTCTACCAGCTAACCCCATCTGCCTTTTTGCTTCATAATCTAATAAAAGAAATTCTTCCACCTTTTTAATTAGGTCTCTACTATTTCTCTGTTCTACTATATATCCATTAATCCCATTATCTATAATTTCTCTACAACCACTTCTGTTAGTTGTTATAATTGGCCTGCCACAGGCAGCACTTTCCAAAAGGACATTAGACATTCCTTCGGGATAGAATGTAGGATGAATTGTACAGTGAGATATAGCGTGAAACTCTCTGACATCACTTTGCATCCCGTGATATTTTATTATACCGTTAGCATTCATTTCTTTTAATTTTTCTTCATATGCTTCTTCACAAAAACCTAAAATGTGAAATTCTGTGTTAGGATATCTAGATTTAATATATTCGGCTGTATCTAAATACTGATCAATGCCTTTATGCTTCATTACTCTTGAAATAAATAGAAATTTTATTATATTATCTCTGGGATAATCAAGCACATTATAGTTATTTAGATTAACTCCAGAACCAGGTATTAACTTTTGCTTACCTTTATAAATGCCTTTATTATTGATAAAATTTAAATTCTCTTTATTCTGAAAAAAAACACAAGAGGCTTCTTTGAGAGCTATACTATATAAAGACAGTGTAATCTTTTGAAGTATACCACCATTCTCTACAGCAGTCCCAAGTCCTGTTATATTAGGTATATACGGTACTTTCATGAATCTACATACAATTCCCCCATAAACATTCGGTTTAATGGTATATGTCAGTACCAAATTAGGTTCTACTTCCTTTATAATACGTTTATATTCCATCATTAACTTATAATCAGTTATAGGATTAGTGCCTCTTCTACTAATCTGAGTATCAATAAACTTACACCCAAGTTCAATTAAATCCTCTACAAATTGACCGTGTGGTAGTGAAATATAAACTTCGTTAACCTTTAAAAGTTCTTTAATCAGTTCCTTCCTGAATTTATATAACCCTATATCATTATTTGCTAATATCAGTATTCTTGCCATAATCTATTCTCCTCACTGGAACCCCCACATATGTCCCAGATTCAGTTATGTCCTTTACCACAACAGCACCCGCACCTACTTTACAATCGCTTGTGATATTTACATTATTGCTTACTACACAACCAATTCCTAACCAAGACCCTTGTCCTACTTTAACAGTTCCTGCTAAATGAGCCCCTGGAGAAATGTGTGTAAAATCCCCTATATCATTGTCATGATCAATGGTGGAACCTGTATTAATAATGCACCCTTTCCCGATCCTACTGCAGGAGTTTATTACTACACCGGCCATGACTACTGTTCCATACTGAACATTAACCTGCTCACCGATAACTGCAGTAGGATGAATCAGAGCAGGTAGACTTGCTCCTCTTGATTCTAGTTGAGTCTGAAGCTTTTCTCTTATAGCATTATTACCTATAGCAACACATACATCATAAGCATCAATATATTTTATAGCTTCATTTGACGTTCCAATAACTTCAATTCCCATTGGAGAGATAACACTTGTATCATCATCTAAAAAGGAAATACTCTGCCATTTATTCATTTTCAATGCAATGTCCGCAACAACTTTTCCGTGGCCACTAGCACCAATTATTAAAAGTTTGTTTTTCATAGTTCCATTCTTTCCTTTTTGCTTCCCTTAAAAGGCTCAATCGTAGCAGCAGTTTCTGAATTAATGCCCTCTCTGACGAATACCTTTTTTATGGTTAAGAAAATTATCTTCCAATCTTCAGTGAATCTTACATTGTCCACATACTCAACATCGAGATTAAATTTATCTTCCCAACTAATCGCATTTCTACCACTAACCTGCGCCAAACCTGATAGCCCTGGTCTAACTTCATGACGTCTTTTTTGATGATTGTTATACAAGGGCAAATACTGCACCAATAATGGTCTAGGGCCAATAATGGACATATTACCCTTCAAAATATTAAAAAGCTCTGGTAGTTCATCAAGAGATGTAGAGCGTAGCAACCTACCAAACTTTGTCAGCCTAATACTATCAGACAGTAACTCCCCTTTATCATCTTTTTCATCTGTCATAGTCCTAAACTTATACATCATAAAAATCTCTTCATTCAACCCCGGTCGTTTCTGCTTAAATAGCACAGGACTACCTAACTTCGTTCTCACAAGTAATGCAACTATTAGTAATACCGGACTTAAAACAATAATAGCAATTAAAGAAAGTATAAAATCCATCGGTCTTTTTACAAACCTTCTATAAATACCACCCTTGGAGTTCTTCATTATTCTACCCACAACCCTTTAATAGTCTTAACGACTCTTTCTAAGTCCTCGTCCGTCATTTTGGTATCAGATGGCAAACATACACCATTCTCAAACAATTTCTCCGATACACTTTCACCAATAAAGTCATATTTTTCAAAGAACGGCTGCATATGCATTGGTTTCCAAACTGGTCTTGACTCGATGTTTTCAGCTTCCAATGCATCAAATATATCAATAGGCCTTACTTTACCAGACAATGTTATCGAGCTTAACCAATAATTCGGTTCATCCCAGTCATTGCAAGGCATGAATTCAACACCTTCAAGCCCACCAAGCTCTCTTTTATAGAACTCAAAAATGTAGTTCTTCTTAGCAACTCTTTGATCTAACACTTTAAGCTGTCCTCTACCAATCCCAGCAACAACATTACTCATCCGATAATTAAATCCTAATTCACTATGTTGATAATGCCTAGCTTGATCTCTGGATTGTGTAGCCCAAAACCTTGTTTTTGCAATTCTCTCTTCATTATTAGAAACAAGCATTCCACCTCCAGAAGTTGTGATAATCTTGTTCCCATTAAAAGAAAAGATGCCATAGTCACCGAAAGTCCCTGTATGCCTACCTTTATAGTAAGTACCCAAAGACTCGGCAGCATCTTCTATAACCGCTGCATTATGATTCTTACAAATCTCCATTATCTTATCCATATCAGCGGATAAGCCATATAAATGAACGACAATGACTGCCTTTACTTCTGGATACTTCTCAAATGCTTCTTCTAATGCTTTTGGGCTCATATTCCAAGTTTCATAATCACTATCGATAAATACAGGAACTGCATTTTGATAGATAATGGGGTTTGCAGTAGCTGAGAACGTAAGTGTTGGACAGAATACAATATCCCCTTCTCCAACTCCTGCTGCTTTAAGAGCCAAATGAATAGCAGCAGTCCCTGAGGAAAGTGCTGCAGCGGCTTTAGATCCTACTTTTTCAGCAAGCTCTCTTTCGAATCCATTTACATTTTCTCCAAGAGGAGCAATCCAGTTTGTATCAAAAGCTTCCTTAACATAATCCATTTCATAGCCTTCATCACTCATATGTGGTGATGAAAGGAAAATTCTTTCGTTCACTTTTGTTGTCACCATCCTATAGACTTCCTTCCATCGTTAAGTTAATATTTTAGTAGATTAGGACTTACTTGGATTCTTCAAAACTATTACTCCAACCAACTTCTAAACCACTAAAATTGTTATCTACTTTTCATAGCCACCTCGTAGATAATATTCAATATGAGAAATAGATAAAAATATCAATATATAGTATGTTCAGCTATTAAAAATCCAATTTTAATACTATATATTGTGTTTTGTTATCGATTTCCGATACTCATCTCGTAACATCTATTCAATCTACCTAACAAACACGAAATAGATATTCACTTCATAACCACCCAAAACCGAGTTTCTTACTATTATATATTCCATTCAATCAATCTATAATTCTCACTAATAACGCATCAAACTCTTATCCCGAAAGGTTTCTAGCGTTCAATCTAACCACGATAGTCAGTTCCTTATGACCCTTTAATAATTATTTTTTTCATAAAATTCATCGTAATATGAAGTAAATCCATAAATATTAGATTTTATGAACAGAAATAATCTATAGACACTCAATTAATATCTTGATAGATATCTCACAATCATGTGACTTGTCAACAAACAACATCTTAAAAAGAAAAATTTCCCCAAATCAACTTCATTAGATAATTAACTAGTTCTAAAACAATTCTAAACAGTGATGTTTAGGAAATACACAGGTGATAGATCAAAAAATGAATCCAAAAAGATAGTAAAGCATGTTTCAATAAGTCCTGAACAATCAAGACTCAAAGTAATCTACTTTTTACCAAGTCTTCCTTTAATAATTTTTGAATTGATGCAATAACCAATTATGTTGCACCAAATTTTATCAGCACTTAATGTGACTCAGATCATACAATGTTTCATCTAGTATCAAGGAATACTTTATTCTTACTTTTTACACCAATGTTAAAAAGACAAAATATTATCGTAAAAAAACTGTCTCCACCGTCAAGGCATATACAACCTCAACTCAGATTAATTCCTAAAATTAGTTATTTTAACTGAAGTAAGCCCTTATCTCTATGAAACAAACCTTACTGGATAACTTAATTGGTAGAATTTAAGCAACTACTCAACAACACTCCGAAATTCAAAAATTTAAAAAACACCTTTAATATCACAAAATAGGAACTCCCTCTTCATTCTCCACATCATCATTAATGATAGTATGAACACTACATTGAATTTCTTTATTAGTATAATCTATTTTTCCATTGATTGGACAACCATCAATAACATTCTCTTGTAAATATTGCTTGAGAGTACTCTCAGAATGTTCGGTACCTTCTAACATCAGATAAGATTGATACTTATTGACTAGTTGTCTACGATTCAATTCACAAACTTCTTCTTCAGTTTTTTCAATATAATCGACAGAAAATATTACTACTATCGAAATAAGTATACTCAAAATAGCAAGTACCAATAACATCTCAATTAAGGTAAAGCCCTTGTTAAAAATTTCAAACAACTAAATTAAACACCCACCTTAATCTAAATAAATTACTATATATTCTTACACTTTCATGAATCTCTTCCTTCTGTCTAACTAGGTATATTCGATCGGTCCATACACCCCTTAAACACAACGAGAACCTTTCGAGCTACTCTTCTTCTCTCAAAAGGTTCTCCCACATCACTATAAAGCTTTAATCATTCATTCTTTACTTACTTACAACAGTTAAATGCTCTTTTACTATTGGCATCTTCTCATATCGATTATTTGCAATATTTAGAAGTAGTTGACGCAACGAGATATCATCAATCGTTTCAAAACGATTCATAAAATCATCCAGTGTCTCTTCATGACTAGTTGTAACCTTTCCTATGTAAATCTTAGGGAACACTTGCTTAGGGTTCACTTCATTTTCATTCAATAACTCTTCAAACATTTTCTCTCCAGGCCGAATTCCATTGAATTTAATTGGTATCTCTTGTTCCGTATAACCTGAGAGACGAATTAAGTTTCGAGCAAGGTCGACAATTTTTACAGGTTCACCCATATCAAGCACGAAAATCTCTCCACCTCGAGCAAGGGCACCGGCTTGGATAACGAGGCGAGATGCTTCTGGAATTGTCATAAAGTAACGAGTCATGTCAGGATGCGTAACTGTGACCGGTCCGCCTTGCTGAATTTGCTTTTTGAATAACGGAACAACACTACCTCGACTTCCTAATACGTTTCCGAAACGAACAGCAACGAAGCGAGTTTTACTATTACGACTTAATTCTTGAATAACCATTTCGGCAAGTCGTTTTGTTGAACCCATAATATTTGTAGGATTTACAGCCTTATCTGATGATACTAAGACAAATGTTTGGACATTCGCTGCATCAGCTGCCTCTGCTACATTCTTTGTACCAAAAATATTATTTTTAACGGCTTCTCTTGGATTGTGTTCCATTAATGGAACATGCTTATGAGCTGCAGCATGGAAAACATATGTAGGTTGATATTTATACATGACATCAAAGATCCGTTCACGGTCTTGAATATCAGCTATTTCAGCCGGAAACTCGATATGATCGTATCGTTTCTTTAATTCTAACTCAATACTGTAGATACTATTTTCACCGTGTCCTAATAATACAACTTGCTTTGGATTAAATTGGCAAATCTGTCGACAAAGTTCGGAACCAATTGAACCACCGGCACCAGTTACTACAACCGTTTCACCTTCTATTTCTTTCGAGATACTCGTAATATCAAGCTTAACAGGCTTACGACCTAACAGATCCTCTACCTGAACATCTCGAAACTCACTTATAGATACCTTACCACTCACCATATCTTCAATCGATGGTAAAATCTTAGTATCAACTTTTGTTTTGCTACATTCCTGGAAGATACGATTAATTTCTTGTTTATTAAGAGATGGCGTTGCGATTAGAATATGGTTGATATCTCGTTTCTTTACAACATCTTCGATTCGCTTCACACCACCAACTACAGGAACACCCATAATTTCTAACCCCTGTTTACGAACATCATCATCGATAAATGCCACCGGTTGTAGTTCACCATTTGGGTTTTGTTGTAATTGCCTAACAACGGCTGTACCAGCGTAGCCAGCACCAACTATCAATGTTTTATTTTTCGATTCAGGTTTCTTTAGAATATCATCACGATATACCCGCCATGCAAAGCGTGAACCTCCAATTAATAACATATGAAGCATCCACGTAATTGCCAATGCTCGAAAATAAATGTCATTGAAAAATATAAATTGACAGGTAGCTGTTACAATAATTGTTAAAGTAACGGCTTTAAAAATACTATGTAATTCTCCAATACTTGCATATGACCAAGCTTTCTTATACAACTTAAATATATGTGCAAAAATGTGATGACTAAGCAATAACGCGATTGACGTATAGATAATGAACGGCGAAAATAATTTTTGTGTATCTAGTAAAAATTGACTAAGAAAAATAGCAGTCAACACAATAGTAGAATCACATACAATAAGGAATGATAACCTTTTTTTATAGGACAAATTATTATTCTCCTTCCAATCGTATTTAAAACCTTCAATAATCCATGAATAATAAAAAAATGCATAAAACAATAAAATAAATATAAATACAAATAGTTTGTCAGTTTATCTTTGTATCTAGAATATGTACCTTTAATATTTTGAAACTTTATTTGAAAGAATCCTGTAAATCCATTTAATTATATTACAATATCTTTCCTAGCAGTTGGTCATGTTTTAACTCAACAGTTATTAGAGTTTTCGTTTTATTTCCAAATCATAATTCTATGTAGTCTTCTTATAGTCTTAGAGTGTGTTATCTCACTTACTTATTCAACTATGCAGTTTAATATGTAATTATTTATTATGTTAACCATTAAATATAAAAACTCTATCTATACTATTTTAAATCAAACAACCTAGATAGAATCTTCATCTTTATTATAATAAGGGCATCTAACCCTACCTCACACCATGTTATTGACAACTTACGTGTCTAAGGTTGCATTTCTTTTTACCCACAACATAGCCGAGTGCCTCCATTGATACAGGTAAGGAGACATCACCTCTTACAATTTATCAAGATGGTATAATTTTCAAATAAATACTTATAGTTCGGTTTTCATTAATACTGACAGTTAGTTAAACCTATTAAATTATCGGACAATTCTCATGTACGCTCCACTTATTTATCCTAACCCCAGTCTTCAAAAGTAGTTCTACACACGTCTTCACCTTTTACTAAAATAACCCTAAGAACTTTTTTGTTTTCACTCTTTCTGGAGGCTCTTTGTATACCATCTCAGCATTCACTAAATACTGTGCATTTTCTTGAAACATATAACGCATGTCCATGCCATAAATCTGTTCGATATTTTCATAGGCAGCTCTTAAATTAAATGTACGACTTGTGATGTTATGAGCATCAGAAGCAATAAAATGGGTCAGATTAGCATCTATTAACTTATGAGTAAATTGTTTTACTTTTTTACCAAAATGACCTGTTAAACTTGAGGCAGTTATCTGTGTTAGAGCGCCATTTTTAACAAACTCATATAACACATTCGGATTCTCTGTAATTTGTGAATTTCGTTCTGGATGAACGATAATTGGTATTAAATTTTGAAGTTGGATATCAAAAATTAGTCTCTCAGTATACCTAGGAACATGATTAGATGGTAACTCAATGAATAAATACTTATTTGTATTATTCAATGTAAGTATCTTTCCTAATGCATAATCTGATAATAGTTCACCATTGAGTCTAATTTCCTGACCAGGAAGAATTTTTACGTTTATATCATTTTTTTCAAGGACCTTGTTCAATTGTACAACGTGCTCCATTATATCAATCTTCAAATTGTTATATTTCCCATTTTTATGGTGAGGTGTCGCGATAATTTTGCTGATTCCTTCTTCAGAGGCTGCTCTTGCCATTTTAATGCTATCATCAATAGTGACTGCACCGTCATCAACACCCGGAAGAATATGACAATGGATATCAATCATTGTAGTCCACCTTTCTTCCCAAATCTACTATATGTCAAAAATGATAATATCATACTTTTTAACCAATTAACATATTTATTCTTGAAATACCATAAATTATACAACTTTTCGAGGGGTTTAACGGACTGAAAATCAAGACAGCCAATTGTGTAATATAATATTATTTACAATTTCGCGCTCTTCATAAAATAACTGAAGAAAAGGTTACTAACAATTTGAAGCTATTTAGTATTAACAGGTTGCTAGGCTGACGATTCTTGTAACTATAGCATTTGTTTAAAATATTTGTTTAGTATCGTGTGTTAGATCTAAATGAAGGAGAGGAAACTTGATAACAGTCTTTACAGCGGCACCTTTAGTACAATGAATAGTGTAATGATTATGGAGGATAGGTATATCTCTTATGCTTCATGTCATCTTACAGTAAACATCATCGGTTTAGCAACCAATAAATTCATTCTTTCCTTATTTAACATGAATGAGATTATAAGAATCAATAATTGTTACTTCATAACTTATTCAAGTAACATTAACTAATGTAATTAGGAAAGCACGCAAAACTCATCCTTTAATGTTTGTATGCAAATTCATATTACCGCTAGGAAGTTAAGCGTGTTTTCCTTCTATAATATTGTTCATTTAAAATCAATACTTAACAAAATGACTTTTAATTATTCCCGTAATAATAGTAATAGTTGCTGGCTTTTAGTTTCTTTTGATTAATTACGGCACCAAGTATTTTAGCTTGTGCTGTTTGTAATAGTTCTTTTGCTTTTTGAGCATCTTCTTTGGCCGTTTTGCCGCTGTGAACGACTAAAATGACACCATCACATTGATTAGATAATATTTGAGCATCTGTCACAGCTAATAAAGGAGGTGAATCGAAAAGAATAATATCATAATGCTCTCTAGCTTCATCTAATAAATCTTTCATTGATTGTGAACCTAACAATTCAGCAGGATTAGGTGGAACTGGACCAGACGTTAACACATCCATGTTACTTTCATTTATAGATTTAATAGCCTCAAGTAACTTCACCTGCTTCGTTAATACATTAGTCAATCCAGTTGTGTTTTCTAAGCGAAAAGTGTAATGAACGGTTGACTTACGCATGTCTGTATCAATAAGCAAAACTTTTTTTCCTTGTTGAGCAAATGTAACTGCCAGATTTGCAATTGTAGTCGACTTCCCTTCTCCAGGGTTTGATGAAGTGACCACAATCGTCTTGATCTGTTTATCGATTGACGCAAATTGAATATTGGTTCGAATTGTTCGATATTGTTCTGAAATAGGAGATTTCGGATCCGTTTGAGTAATTAAATTTCTCCCCGAGGATAAGTTATTTTTTTTACGAGCCAACAGATTCACCTCTAACTACATCAACTTTATGCATTTGATTTCTCTTCAGCTTCTCTTCTTTTTCCATCGTAGTAATGACACCCAACACTGGTAAACCTAAAATATTTTCCACATCTTGTTCGCTCTTAATAGAGTTATCCAAGTACTCAAGTAAGAATGCAACCCCTACACCAATCATTAATCCTACAACGAGAGCAATTGCGATATTTAGTAAAGGTTGAGGCTTAATAGGTGATGGGTTTTCATCAAAATCCGCATAAGCAAGAATGCTTACATTATTTACATTCATTATTTTCACTATTTCGCGTTGAAATACTTCCGCAGTGGTATTGGCAATCTTCACAGCCATTTCTGGATTCGGATCCTCTACCGCTATAGAAACTACTTGAGAGTTTTTCTCGCTTTGCACGTTTATTTGACTATTTAATTTTCCGACAGAAGAAGTTAAATCTAGTTCTTCAACAACTTTATCTAAAATTGCTGGACTCTTAATAATAACATTATATGTATTAATAAGTTCAAGATTAGTACGAATATCACCTGATGTAGTTTGTTGGTCACCATTATTTTGATTCACTAGAATTTGAGTCGAAGTTTTATAAATTGGTGTTATAACATAGAAACTAAGAACAGTACTTATTATCACAGGTATTATAGCAATCAATAGAATGATCCATATTCTTTTCTTTAGAGTATCAAAGAGTTCTTTTAGACTGATTGTTTCTTCCATTTTTGCTCCCCCAACATCCCATTTTTCCGTAAAATTGTATGTTTTTAATTGTAACACATTTCCACACTTTATTAATATTTCATTTTCAAAATTTAATCGAAAATGTCGAATATTGATCTGTTATATATTTTTTTATCAAAAATATATATACCTAAACAATATATATGTAATGTTATTCCCCTAAACTGATAGATAACTGATACAAAGAGAAAGCAATTTATCCTCGAGGATAAATTGCTTTACACTTTGTTTACTTTTGAGGTGCAGCTATATCAAACGCAAGCTCCAATGTTAATTTATTACCTTTTGTATCTTTAAATTCTGCTTTGAATATATATTCTCCTCTTAGAACCTCATACGTACCATCTGCAATTTGTTCATCTAACACAAACTCCCACTTACCTGAACCTTGATAACTCATATGACCAACAACATTAGGCAAAATTGAATCATCTGGTTTCTCAGATACTCTCACTTCAACATCATTTTTGTCCAAATTCTTATCTGTTACAACTGCTGTAAAAGTACCGCTTGTCAAATCAACATCACCTAATGTGATTTCTTCTCTGTTCTTATCTCTAAACATCGGTGGTAAAGGTACGCTAATCTCGCTGTCAGTAGAGATGTAAGCATTAATTTCCCCATCAAAATCTACAGTTACAGGATCATGATCACCATAAGTCACAGTTACGTCATCTAACTTTTCTGAAGATGTTAGTGTGACTAGTTCTTTCTCCCCGATAGTTCCATCATCAACCACAACTAATTTCCCATCTTCTAACTGGAATTCCACATTTGAAGTAATCGTAATTTCCGAACCTGTTTTACCGCTTAAATCTGCTTCTAATGACCCACTACCAAGTGTCGTCGTTACTACCCCAAGTTCTGGTGCATCCTTGTCAGATGTACTTGAACCACCACCAGATCCTCCTGATCCACCTGATGATCCACCGCTAGTTGCATCTTTATTTGTCTTACCATCAATCTTTTTGATTTGATCATTTACTTTATCGTAATTTTCAATTACATCCTCTGCTTTTGAACCCTCAGGAAGTTTTAGGTCAGCTACTTTTGTTTGCTTACCAAGAGTAAGTTTTGTGCCGCTTTCAACTTCAACTTTATCAATACTTCCTTTTGACTCAAGTGAAAGGCTAGTACCAGTTGTTACTTTTAATTCTTTAATATTTACATTACCTTTTAATACAATTTCATCATTATTATTAACTTCTACAGTCTCTACAGTACCATTAATATCTACATGAACAGCACCTTCACTAATCGTTACCTTCGGAATCACAACACCTTTATCCGCTGCAACAACAGCATCACTATTCAATGTAATCTCAACAACTGACGTTTTACCTCGTGGTTCCACTCGAACATTAACCTTATTAATTTCAACATCTGCTAATTTACTGTTATTGAAAACTACAGTATTATCATCGCCACCATTGATAACTGTTGTTCCACTAATTGTCAAATTATCTGAATAAAAGTCATTTTCTAGTCCCTCAGTAATCTTAAAGTTACCTTCAACAGTAACATTCTTAATCGTAATATAGTCATTATTTACAACTAATTGACCTTCAATTACTGCATCTTGTCCATCTAATACAAGGTTACCACTAAATTCTTCTTCAGACGGCTGACCACTTGCATTAACTGAAAGGTATGTAATCTTATTAATGACGCCATCTACTTCTTCAAACTCAATTCCGGCATTTTCTAAAACTTTAGCATTTGCAGCAGAAAGGATACCCTTTACATTTTCAGAAACTGAATACGTTACACCATCAATAACAACCGTTTCAGCATTAATTGCTTCCACTACTGAAGTTTTAGCATTTTCAACAAACACATTCATACGATTCACAAATACCGCTACTTCACCACGAGTTACAGATTCACCTGGAGCATAACTATCTGCAGTTCTACCTGAAGTTAGGGAATTGTTATAAAGAGCAGCTACTGCATCCGCATACCAGCTACCTTCCTTTACATCAGCAAATGGTGTGTTTCCATTCCCAGAAATATTATATGCACGCACAAGCATACTTGCTAATTCAGCACGTGTAACATTTTCAGTTGGTTTGAAAGTTCCATCTTCATACCCACTAATGATATTTGCATTCGCTAATGCATTAACAGCTGACGAATACCAAGCATCTGCGCTAACGTCTTTGAATTTATTGCTATTAACTGATAGATCTAAATCAAGATCATTCGCTAATACTTTTGCTATTTCCGCACGAGTGATTGCTACATTCGGTTTAAATGTACCATCTTCATAACCTTTAATTATCCCCTTACTCACTAAATCATTAATTGCACTTTCATAATAAGAACCCTGCTTAACATCGTTAAACATACTAGCTGCCTGTACACCAGCTGTTGGTGAAACTGCACTAGCAACTAATGCTGCAGTAGTTGCTGTAGCAACAAAATATTTGTTATTCTTCTTCATTACTTTACCCCCATTATATAAAATTATAAATCAACCAATAAGAAATGAATCTCAAAACCTTACTCTAGAGCTACTAGTTTACTCTTTTTCTTGTTGAATATCAGTGTTTGATGTAATTAATTCTGTAGACGCCACAGTTTAGGATAATCAATATAACTATTAAAACATATTTTGGATAAAATTTCTCTATGAAATTCATATTTTTGCTATTTGTTCAAGATTTCTTCTAATTATACGTTACAGTAACACTTCACTGACAAATATAAATATCTTTCTATTATAATAATGATCTAACTTTTTAAAAAAGATCACTGGTATTAGTTATTAAAATTATTTTTACAGATTCAGCGCGAAAAAAACTTAATAGAAAAAACCTAATTTTCATTTCCTTATTAATATTTTTCATCAATCAATAATGTCTATTGGTATCCAAAGTTTTTCTCTTGAATTTTGACAGTCTTTTTACTTGTTTAAAAAGAACTTTAAGGAAACTCAGAAAAATCGATAGAATCAACCTAAATATCTTTGTGTAGTTATTCATTGAAAAGACAATGGCCATTTAACCTTTAGTAAATCTACAAAAAACAAATTAGGAAACAATTTTGCCAATAACTTTTTTTGTATATCAACATAATCCTAATATTTTAAAGTTTATTTTAAAAAGTGGTGATTTAAGAAAAAAAGCTAATTTTAAAAGGGGCTTTTTCGCAAAATATTATCCATATGTATATCCTGCGTGATGAATTGGATTGGTTCTGTATCATTATATAAGAGGGTTTCTCTTCACCTAAAATAAAACCATAAATCACCTTTAATGTGTCTATGAGTCAAATTCTAATGAATGCAACTCTAGTAAAATAGTTGCATTATAATTTTTTCTCTTAATCTAATAAGAAAACAACCGAACTAAATTCAGAAATGAATAAGGTTGATCTTATTAAAATATAGCAAAGACATAACCATTCGTAACCTAAGTTTCTCTTTGTTAGCTGATTAGCGTGAATTCTAATTTGCAAAACTTTCATTTATAATACATATTACTCTTACCAATGAAACTTCTAGCTATTAATTAATTCCTCACTAATGATACTCAAAGTGTAGTAAAATTACATTCGCATCAAAAAGAGTAGTAAAAATATTAATCTATAATCCCTCTGAATAATCTATTTGAATAAAAATCCACAAAATATCACCTGAATAAACACCATAGTATATAAATGTCTAACAAAATCCATTTTAATTTTTAATACCAAAGGAGAGCCAACTAAAATTTCGTTCGCCCTCCTCACTATTTCAAATACCTATTAACAAACATTCCATTCAAATTTTACTGTCATTTACAATTGCTCACCTAAACTTCCGCCTTTTCCAGTTTAGATGTCATTATGATCCATCAAATTTAACTTATAATGTATCAGCAATTATAGCTTCTTTTAAATTAATACCCAATTCAAAACTACTCACCTTATTAGCCAATTCATCAGTTAATTCACTGTTTTCTTTGAATGAAATTAATACATCTGAAGTGTCACTATCTTTAATCGTAATGATTAGCTTATCACCCTCAATTTCAATGTTATACTGCTCATCAGCAGTAAGACCACCTTCCACAAAGCCAACTGTATCACCATTACTCTTAATATTAAGAGTTGCAGCAATATCGCGTGCTTCACCTTTGATATCTTCAGTAAAGCCCAACGTAATGCGATAAATACTCTCAGCTTCATCTGCTTCTACTTTATAGCCAGCTTCATTTCCACCATTATTTCCCTCAAAGTACTTATCATTATACTGAGCTACTACCACACCAGCTTCTCCACCTGATACAGTTGGGTCTACTTCACTTGGTTTTGTCTCGTCTATTTCACTTGGTTTCGTTCCGTCTACTTCACTTGGTTTCGTCTCGTCTGTTTCACTTGGTTTCGTTCCGTCTACTTCACTTGGTTTTGTCTCGTCTGTTTCACTTGGTTTCGTCTCGTCTGTTTCACTTGGTTTTGTCTCGTCTATTTCACCTGGTTTTGTCTCGTCTACTTCACTTGGTTTCGTCTCGTCTGCTCCTCCTGGCGTTGTTTCTCCTCCACCTGGTTCATCAACAACATAATCAAATGCTTTCGCTTCATCAAGATCAATACTTACATCAAAATCAAGTACTTTGTTATCCTTTTTATCAGTAAACTTATTGTTTTCCTCGAATTTAATATCAACATCAGAAGTGTTGCTATCTTTAATCGTGATGATTAGCATATCATCTTTAACCTCAATGTTGTATTGCTCATCAGCAATTAGAACATCT
The DNA here is from genome assembly GCF_001742425.1 of Bacillus solimangrovi. Taxonomy (GTDB): domain Bacteria; phylum Bacillota; class Bacilli; order Bacillales; family Bacillaceae_N; genus Bacillus_AV; species Bacillus_AV solimangrovi. The sequence continues at coordinate 4,429 of NZ_MJEH01000033.1, read as the reverse complement.
TCTTCAAAAACAACTGTATCACCATCACTCTCAATTTCAAGAGTTGTCGCAATTTTGTCTGCTTCGCCCTTAATATCTTCAGTGAAACCTAACGTAATGCGATAGATATTATCTTCTTCATCTACTTCGACTTTATATTCGTCTTCATAACCATCATTATTCTTATCATTTTTATCCTCATAATACTCATCATCATACGTAGGCGCTACTTTATCTTCTACATCAACTATAAATTTCCCAAGCTTAGCATCTTCTTCATAATCATCTTCACTAAATAAAGTTTCTCCGTATGCTGTTACAGTGTTATCCTTCGATCGTTCCTCAACAACTAATATAATTGGATTTTTATTAATTGTAGCGTCTGAGGCAACATCTTCATCTAATGTGAATGTTACCGTTTTATCATCATCATCTAAATCGATATCATAAGAATAATCATCTAAATCACCTTGACCAAGCAAACCTTCTTTCGTTTTTAAAACGAAGTTATCGTCTTCCCAATCATCAACACGTTTATTGAATTTGAATACAATTTTGTCCGTTTCAGTTAACTCAAGATCTTCTATTTTAAGTTTACCTTTAATGTCTGCGTCAGGTAATTCTTTATTAGCATATGCATCTTCTGAAAGATCACCATTTGCATCTTTCACACGAAGAATCGTGAAATCAATTCCACCTTTCCAAATTTCTTCTTTTTCTTTAAGTTCATCATGTTCTGCAGTAATCTTGATTTCTACTTCTTCATCATTGATTATATCAATTGCTACATCAAAAGCATCTTTGTCATCAAGTTCGTCAAGAGTATATGCTTTTCTATCATACTTTACTGAGTAGTTTGATAAATTGTCGATCGCATACTTACTTTCACCGACTGTCATTTTTCGATCAAAATTAATTAGAATCGTGAATTCTGTTTCGTCATCATCTTCTCTATCCACATAAAGAGTTGCTTCCTCATTAATTACTTTATCAAGATCAAGGTCATCCTCAACATCAACTTCAAATTCTTGTTCAAGGTCATCTGTTGCATTACCTTGCTTGTCTTCAACACCATCGATCACTAACGTATATTTACCTGCACCAGAAAGGTCATCACCTTTCAATTTAATAACTACAGTTGTCTCGTCAGAGCTTAGATTGATTGAGCTAATCTCAGTATCTTCTAGTTCGTCACCATCTTCATCGAGGATCGTATAGTTATCTTTATCTTCTGCAGAATCCTCATCAAGTTCTTCATCGAATTCTACTGTCAATTTATCTACGATGGCATCAATATCACCATCAACACGTGGAGCTTGCTCATCTACTGATACTTCTACTGCGTATCGAATCGTTTGTTCATTTTCATTACCCCAATAATCTGTAAGTGCTTCACCATCAATGTAAATATAAGCCGTACCATCTGGAAGCTCTTCATCTTCATCAAAATAAAGTGTTAATTCATTGCCGTCAAGTTCAACACTTTTCGCCCTATTTTTAGTATTCGTATGATAGAAATTTTCTAATAATTTATCTTCTTTTTCATCATCGAATTCCTTAATGTCCTTATTAAAAATCAGCGTAACTTCATCTTCAAAAGCGTTACGGAAGCCTACTACTTCAATTGGGCTATCATCTTCTGCAACCGTAATATCATGGCTTTGCTTAACTAGTGAAAAGCCCGCATAATCGTCAAGACCATTATCAATGTTAACCGTTAACTCGTCGCCATCTTTAAACTTACCGCCTACTTCGATGATGGCCTCTTTACCTGCATCTACAGCTTTTACTTTTTTAATACGATACGTTTTGTCTCCATCTTCTGATGTTACTTCAAATACGTCTTCATCAAATTCTGGATCTGTAAAATCTGGATCTTTTGGGTTGCTGCTAAAAGTATGATCCATTGCCTCACTAAAAATGATTTTAACCGCATTCTCCCCAATAACTTCAACATCTTCTACTTCTGGAACAGTAGAATCAGAGAATTCAAGGTCATACTCTAATTCTTCACCGAGAACTGCCTCATCAATAATTAATCTACCTTCTTCTTGATTTTCCATTGCATCATTAAGTGTAAGAATAGCAATGTTTCCATCTAGAACGGTAACCTTAAGAACTTCAGCATCTTTTCCATCACGGTTTTCAAGGTCTTTGCCTTTAGAGTTTTCTAGTGTATAGTTATCTTTATCTTCCACACCTTCGTTACCAGTTACATCTTGGTTGAAAACAACTGCGATTTGGCGAAGATTTGGAGTCTGAACATCCGCTACTGCAAGTTCAGAAAAATCGAAGTCTAACTCTTCTCCATTTACTTCAATCGTACCAACTTCACCATCAAGGTCTTCAATTGTAAGAAATACTTCTAAATCATCAACTTCTGCAACTTCTACTTCAGTTTGTTTGCCATCAACATAGATACGGAAATTATCAGCTGTAACTTTTTCTTCGGATGCTTCTGAAAGAGTTACAATTAACGTCTCACTGTCTTTAAAACGAAGTTTTGAAACTTCTAGCTTTGGAGCCAATACATCACTTACAACTTCAGTCTTATATACAAATTGTGCAGCTTGAGCACGAGTTACTTCTTGAGTTGGTCCGTAGTGTGTTGCATCTAAGCCCTGAACAATATCAGCTTCCACTAGTGCTCCGATATAACCTTTGGCCCACTGAGAATTACCGAGGTCTACGAAATCAAGGTCAACACTTGAATCTTCACCAATACCATATGCTACAGCCATCATTTTCGCCATCTGTGCACGTGTTAAAGTCTGATGTGGTTTAAAAGTACCATCTGGGAAACCAGAAATAATCCCTTCATTAACTAATACTGACACGTAAGGTGCAAACCATTCTCCCCTTTTAACATCTGGAAAATTAGCATCTGGTGCACCCTCATGATCTAACCCAAGAGTTAGAGCCATAACTTTCGCAGCTTCTGCACGAGTCAAGCTTCCATTTGGTTTAAAAGTACCACCAGGATAACCTGAAATCACCTCTTTATCTACTAAATATTCAATTGCCTCTGTATACCACGTATTGTCTTTCACATCACTGAATTGAGCTGCACTAACTGTAGGTGCTACAGCAGATGCTACAACAGCAGTTGTCACTGTCATTGCTATAAATTTACGGTAAGATTTTGGTTGATACGCCATCTCTTATTCTTCCTCCCTTATGTACTGCATTTTTAATATGACAAGCCTCAAAGAAACATTCCTATTAATGCTTTTCTATAAAATAATTAAATTACTACAATAAAAAACAAAAATAATCTTTCAAAAACAGGATAAACATGTAAATAATTGTATTTCAACTATATTTTATGTGCATTTTAACCTTATTTCAAGTGTATTTCTCTAAATTAATAAATAAGACACATCTTTAATATTTGTAATATATTAATAATTCAGATAATAATTGAAGTATCCTTTTTAACTGTATTTAGAGTTTTAAAGATAAAAAATCATTATTTAGTAGTCAACTCTATTAATTAAGACAGTTGAATCTTTCTACTTTTAATAACACTGATTTAAAATTATGGAATTAGACTTAATCAAAATGCGGAACAACGGATCCAACAGGAGCACCTTTTACAATGTAGAGAAAATCAATACTCAAATAAGAAAACAATAGTAAACCAATTACTGTTGCAACAAACCTTATTCAACAAGTCTGTCCTAAAATATGACTAAATCAAAAATGAAAAACAAATATTACGTAGTTCCGTCAATTTAGAACACCAACTCTCTTTTTGTCTACGATTCTAAATTTATTAAATAATGATATCGTAGCTTATAAGCTCTGTTATCACCAACAAACTTCTCTTGTGGTGGTCAAGCATAAATATACTTTAACTGTAAGTGACAATCCGAAAAAAGTCATTTCTAATTCTAATCAAGGGAATGTCTACACTTCTTATCCTTATTAACATCAAGTGAAAAAATAACGTAGTGAATAGTATGTGAAGATGGGGAAATGTTGGGATAACGCAGTTATAGAATCTTTTCATTCTAACTTGCAATCAGAGGAGTTTCAGTATGTGCAGTTTCATTAGGAAGATTCAGTTGGTTCATGTTATTACCTTTAAAATTAGCCACTTGGTTTCATCACAAAACCGACTCTTTGATTTTATTGTAATGACTTATTTTTGAACAATTAAGTTTTTTATACATATTTATAATTATTTTTAAAAAAAGGGCTGACCATAAAGTCATATTATAACCTTATGAGTCAGCCCCTTATTTTTATTCACTTCACATATCCAAGGAACTGCCCTTAGTTATTAGAAGTAACATAATTATTATTCAGTTGCTTCAGTTTCTTCAGCTGCTTCTAGTTCATCTAGTCCTGTTACTAGTAATTTTTGAGCGTCTGTTAATGCATCATATGCATCACGTGCTGCTTTTACTGCTTCTTCAAACTCTTCTGTTGTTGCTTCTTCAGCATC